>JBIIHN010000279.1:0-3505 GCA_044235745.1 Bacteroidia bacterium | reverse complement strand
AGCGCACTGTCTTTTTCTTCCTTTCCCAACACACCGTTTTCATCATAAGAAGACCCGATACGGTCATCCACTGATCGTGGTATCAGATCAACCGCCTTTTCAGCCATCCAGGGAACAACATAAAAATATACTCCTGCGCAAAATGCCAGAACAAAGGCTGCCAGCAGGAGGTGCGCTGCCGTTCCGGCATTCAGAAGGCGGTGATACCAAACATCGCTTTTGTTCTGTTTGTTAAACTTCAGCCAGGCCGTTATGAAAAACGGGTTACGTATTTCGAGGATGCGCCTTGTTTCATCTGTGGAAGCCAGAATCAGCAATTGTTTTTCACGGTGGTTGATTTTCCAGCCTGATAAGGAGGTAACCAATGGTGCTTCTTCCGCCGTTTCGATCACCAGCTCTTGCGTTGATGGATTCAGTCCGATCGTGACCTCCAGTGGCTGAGCGGAAACACCGTTAAAAAAGCGGGCATCAGCGTGTGCGATAGGGTTCATGCGCTGCTCAGATCACAAAGCCCAGATCCAGCATATCCGAAACGTCTTCACCGGTTGCATCGGTGTAACTTCCTTCCGTTTGTATCAGCGTTTCAGGAGAGATATCACCTGTGATTTCAATCTTCGAGAAAAGAAACTTTAAGGTACGGGTCATGATCCAGGGATAACCGATGCCGAGTGTGAAGATCATAATCAGCAGGTTGACCAGAATAAGCCCGAAGAAATCGCCGCCGGTAGCAGCAGAACGAAAGCGGATTTCACGGTCGTTTTGATGCAGACTGAGATGGTTGATGTAATAGTTAAAGAGATCTTTTTGCCACCAGAAAATGTAGATGCCCAATGTGAAAATGGTCAGGAAATATCCTTTTATGTTCAGCAGAAAATATTCACCACCGCGACCATGATACTGAAACTGCGCATCACCGAACCGCACGTTCCGCAGAACATAATTCCGCAGATTCATACTAAACCATGCCCCGTAAATCCCCAACGAGATGATGGTAAAAAACATATTTTTGAAGAAAAGACCCATCAGTTCTTTACGGTCGCCGCGGTATCCGAAGCGAATGCCTCTCCAGCTGGTCCTCGACATCCTGTACTTATAACTACCATGGATGGCCAGTGGAATCAGCAGTAGTATGCCCACATAAAACCAGATAAGGCCTGCAATCAGATATTGATTCACCATCGCGAAGATCAGCCCGCCATAAAGCAATGTGAACAGGATCACTGCTTTGATAAAGCCTTTAAACATCTCCTTTCCCGTACCATGAAATTCAAATCGTGAACCTTCAAACTCAGTCGAGCCATAGAGATACTGTAACTCTTTTGCTTTCGCCCATGGATAATATAAACCAAGGGTAAGCATCGTTAAGATGAGATTGACGATGGCAATGCCGAAATAAGCGCTACCCTCACCTTTAAAGCTAAATGAATAAACGCGCTGAACAGATGGCTTGTCGTTTTCCTGCAGAGTATACATTTTTAAATGTTTTGGTTGGTCGAAAGTAAATGAAATGTTTTAAATAGGATAGCATATCCATCTTAAATAAACCTCTCTTCCTGCCGACCAGCACCATCTAAGCAAATCGTTAAATCATCATCTGCGGAATGACAAATCAGCATCCAGTTATTACTTCGCAATCGCGGGACATCAAAATATCAATACAAACTCCTCGTCCGGATCGTGTTTTTCACATTTCTTAAAACCGACATCACTTTAGTGCTGCTCCGTTTATCGATATCGAGTACTACATATCCGATCTCTTCGTTTGTTTTGAGATATTGCCCCAGAATATTTACCTTCATTTTTGAGAGTGCGCCATTGATATCGGACAATACCCCCGGCACATTTTTGTGTACGTGGAGGATGCGGTGGGCGTCTGTTAAAACGGGTAAACTGAGTTCCGGAATCGTGAGGCTGCCATCGGTACTGCCCGATTCAATAAAATCAATCATCTTTCCTGCAACATCCTTTCCAATCGATTCCTGCGCTTCCACCGTGCTACCGCCGATATGCGGTGTGAGGATTACATTGGGCAGGCCTTGTAAAGGTGATGCGAATAAATCTTTGTTGCTTTTCGGCTCTTCCGGAAACACATCTACCGCAAGTCCTCCGAGGTGTTTCTTTTCAATAGCATCCTTTACCGCCCATACATCCATCACATCTCCCCGTGATAAATTGACCAGCACTGCCCCCGGTTTCATCTTTTTCAGACGCTGTGCATTAATCAGGTTACGTGTGTCAGGCGTTCCCGGTACATGGAGGGTGATGATATCTGATTTCTTCAACAAATCGTCCAGACTTCGGCTGGATTCTGCGTTCCCCAGACTCAATCTAGAGGTGATATCATAAAAGATCACTTTCATACCTAGGGCTTCCGCCAGTACCGATACCTGTGATCCGATATGTCCGTAACCGACAATGCCCAGTGTTTTCCCTCTTACCTCGTAACAGCCCTTGCTTTCTTTCAGCCAGAGACCGTGATGAGCCCCTTCGCTTTTTTCAAAAACCCGTCGCATCAACATGATGGATAGGCCAATGACGAGTTCCGCCACTGAACGTGTGTTGGAAAAGGGGGAGTTGAAGACCGCTAGTCCACGGCTGCGAGCGGCTTTCATCTGAATCTGGTTGGTGCCAATGCAAAAGGCGCCCAGCGCTATCAGCTTATCCGCTTTTTGCAAAACAGCATCTGTTATCTGGGTTTTGCTGCGAATGCCCAATATATGCACCTTGCTGATGCGTTCAATGAGCTCCTGTTCTGAAACAGAGCCGGTTAGCGACTCGATATCGGTATATCCCGCACTTTTAAAAAGCTGGATGGCAGCGGGGTGGACACTCTCCAGTAACAGGATTTTTACTTTGTCTTTGGGGTAGGAGGTAAGCATGTGCAAGAATACTTTTTTCCGATATGTGTCCAATTGGTTCGGGATCTGATTTTTAAACAGACCCATGAATAAAAATCAGTACCGGAATGAAACTCTTGATGGCAGGGTAAAGTATATTTGTCGTAAGAACCGTACAACATGCAAACACATATCCCCGCCAAACGATTTATTACCCTCGGACAGTTTATCATCGAGCGTCAGGCTGATTTTCCCTTCGCCAAGGGTGAGCTGAGCAGGTTGCTCCGCGACATCGGTATAGCTGCCAAGATTGTGAACCGGGAAGTGAATAAAGCCGGCCTCGCCGATATTTTAGGTGATTTCGGTGATACCAATGTGCAGGGGGAAGAGCAAAAGAAACTCGATGTGTACGCCAATGAGCAGTTCATCAAAGCACTGGGTGCCGGTGGAGAATGTATCGCCATCGCTTCGGAAGAAAACGAAGATCTGGTGGAAATCCAGAGTAAAGTTTCACAGAATGCAAAGTACGTCGTCTGTATGGATCCACTGGATGGTTCATCCAACATCGATGTGAATGTCAGCATCGGTACTATCTTCTCAATTTATCGGCGCGTGAATGAAAATGCTGAAAGTACTTCGATGGAAGATTTTATGCAGAAAGGTACTGA
>JBIIHN010000277.1:0-3515 GCA_044235745.1 Bacteroidia bacterium | reverse complement strand
GAATCCCTTTAGGGGCACAAAACGCCCGGAAGATAAAACGGTAAACCCGCTTCCTTTGCGCAGTTCTTTCATTTCTGTAGGTGCTTCGGTACTCACGCTGGGCATATGTATCACTTTTCCATGATCAACGTCGAGCACACGTTCAACGCCGGAGTTCATTGCGATGACCGTATCAGCATGCGATAGGGTCTGACGTAGCAGGGGATCTACTTTCCAGAAATATTTTTTGGTGAGCCACTTCAACTCTTCCAACACATAGGCTTTCCATCCATAAACGTGCAGGACATAATCCTTGGGAATCCGCGGATGATGACCGATGGGTCCCCAGACAAAGGGTTTACGCAACCGCCATAACATGGATGGTGTCCAGTCATTATGGAAATTGAGGTTATGAACAATATCGAACTCCAGCTTTTTTTTCCTCACAAAGCCGGGAAGGAAGATCTGCCAGAGATAATAGTAAAGCAAGGCGCCGCGGCCTCCTTTTTTCCAGAAGCGTGCCCATTGCGGTAAATCGTAATATACAAATTGAATATTGGCATACACCTCACTGGGGTGCTCTGCCATATATCGTTCTATCGGCCCACGTGTATTTTCTCGGGTGATTGCAATCACGTTGTTAAACCGCGCAATCTGCTGAATAAAATTCCAGCCCATGCCATCCTCGGAGCCATGATAAGGATTCACAGCGTATGCACTTACCAATACAGTATTATCTTTCTTCTCCATGGTTCATGCGGTCATACCGCTAAATGTTTCTTTTTCTGAATTACCTGCTCTGTAGCGAATTACTCTGGCGGGCATTCCCCCGACCACCGCGTTGGCAGGCATACTTTTCGTGACGACGGCTCCGGCGGCAATGACACAGTTATCTCCAATGTTCACTCCATCCAGAATCGTGACTTTCGCTCCTATCCAGCAGTTTTTACCAATGGTGATGCCTTTGCGTTCTGTTCCCTGCAGGCGTATCAGTTGTTGTTCGTCAAGGAAACGATGATTCTCAGGATGACAGCTGAGATAGGGTCCGATGATACAATCGTCGCCGATGGAAAGTCCTCCGGCACCGCCCAGATGTGCAAACTCTCCAAGTCCAACATGGTTTCCGATGCGGATATATTTACCCGGATCGTTGAAAGAAAAACTGACTTTCAGACAGGAATGACTTCCTATCCATGTATAATCACCAATACTCAGCCCTGCTTTACCCCAGGCGGTTATCTGAACATCATCCCCTAACTGTACCGCATTACCGAAAAATGCCTGAGAGGCACCGCGGATTCTGGTTCCTTTTCCGGCAAACAGCAGAAGCCCACGCTGTGCATGAACGAATTTCAACGCACGGAGCCAGGCTGCAGCTTTATCTGTCAGGAAGCCCAACAGCACACCATCACTCACGGAAGGATCCAGCGTGAATGCGGGGTTTTTCTTTTTCCCGAGTATTATAATTAATCTACGAAGCAACATTACATTTTCCAGAAGGTGGTTTGACAGACAAAAAGTCCCATCGGCGCATATCCGCTGAAACGGATCATTTCACGATCCTGTAATAAGGATGCCCCGATCCAGTTGACCGGATTATCGCTGTTATCAAGGATCATCCAGCCTCCGGGTTTCACCTTGTTCATAAGGACACGGATGCAGTCATTTCGGCGGGTATAGTCGTTCATGCAATCCACGAGGGCGATGTCAATACTATGGTCAGGAAGCAAGGCCATATCATTGATGGTTTCTTTACCCTGCATCACTTTGATGGTGCTGTTGGATTCATGAAAGCGCATCGGTTGATTGTGTATGGTACATTGTACATAGCTTGCCCAATCCGCACTATGCTCATAGGTGGTGACGTTGGCGCCCCTTTCAAGAAACCAAAGCGTGGAATTGCCCCCGCCGGCTTCTACCACCGTCATTCCCGGCTGTACAATTTTTTCAAGAAAGCTAATAGCATCCAGTACAATGAACGGAACCGGTTTATCGAGGATGGGTGAATTGCGCGTTGAAAACCATGTTTTGATAACATAGGGTAAACGCAGCAGACTATAAGCCGAAGGTAGATGTCCTTCATAATCGGTAAACCGTAAGGAGGCTTTCAGGCTGTCCTTGCTGCCCGCGTCAGTCATCCATTCGAGCGTAGTACGACCGAGGAGCTGATCGATAATAGGTGTACGGTAATGCGCCGTAACATTGGAGGTGTTAGGTGCAATATGTTGTTGACGGATCATTGGCATAGTATAATCGCTTTTAGATTAAATGGCGGCCGAAACACATACATTCATTACACGATTCAGTGTTTCGTCAAGATTGGTATTGTTGATGACGAGATATTGCTGACCGGAGCGTTTTTGGCCCAGCTCATCGAATAACTCGCGGTATTCGGTTGTTAATGCGGAAATATCTGGTATCGACATCTCCTGCTTGCGACTGTAGATCACATCTGCTGGAGCAAAAAGAAATACGTTCACCTGTGGTTTGAAGATAAAGGTGTAGCAGAATTTGATAAATCCTTTCGGAAGAACAATATTCGAGCGGCGCGAGTCGATGATGAAATCGAAGTAATAACGGTCGTATAGTACAGTATAACCGCGTAAGGTATAGCGGAAATAAACATAATACTGACCGATCAGGTAATCGAGATAATAATACAGAAAGCGAAAGAAAGAGCTGATCGTACTGTTGTTCGTTCCCTGTCGTGGTAGTTTTTCACGGTTTTTCTTTTCAGCTTCCTGTTTTCCGTAGCGGAAGGAGGAGAGAATAGGCAATAAGCTTGGACGGTGACGAAGGACGACGATCTTCTGGCGGTATTTCTCCTGCAGTGACTGACGAACTTCCTCAATAATAGTGGACTTACCGGCACCATCCACACCGCTGAACGTAACGGTAATTCCACGATGATGTAAAGCAGCATGCGCTACATCACGCAGGTAACGCAGTTTGTGGAAGGCCAGAAAGAGGTGTTGATTTTCAGGACGCCTGTTTACATACCCGACGATTTTTTTGGTAAACCTTGACTTTACATCATACAGTTCATCGAGTACATTGATATTGACTTTATATCTCCCGGTGATATGTAGAAAAATCTCCGACCGTTGTTCAAAGGTAAACGACGAGAAGTAGTCGCGGTAATGATGTGGAACGGATACACCATTCAGGAGATAGAATAAAAGAATATACTCGAAATTGTGCGCATGTGATGCTACTTTCATCCCGCAGGGTAATTCATCGGCGGCATTCAGTATTTCCTTTGGGTCGAGATACAGAATTCCCTTTCTGTCGAAACGAAAGATCAGATCCAGTTCGAGGTACGAACCATCGTTAAATAGCAGACTCACATAGGTTGCAAATGATTTTTTTGAAAGGTGAATACGATTAATATCGGGACCTTTGCCGATCAGCTCCAGAAAGTCACGTCGCGATTCCTGCGCAATGACCATATCAATATCTGAGCGCTCAGGAATATCATCTGCTGAGGTATGGGTAAATTTAAGCAGCGCATAAGGAAGCGGAGCAATCGCCTTGAA
>JBIIHN010000276.1:0-3519 GCA_044235745.1 Bacteroidia bacterium | reverse complement strand
AGAAAGATAATCAGTACAACCAGCACTACCGCGATCAGTAACGTCTCCTCCACCTCCTTTACCGAGTTACGTACGAACTTGGTATTGTCCATCACAATATCCAACTGGATATCTTCCGGAACATCTTTCTTTATCTGCTCGAGGCGCCTGTAAAACTCATCTGCAATATCAATATAATTTGCTCCGGGCTGAGGCACCAGCGCACAAGCCACCATGGGTGTCCCATCCTTCTTGAGCATCGTTTCTTCATTCTCCGGACCCAATGTCGCATACCCTACATCTTTCAGTCGTATGATCCGATCACCCTGACTGCTGATCATAAGTTCATTGAACTCTGTTTCATTGGTCAGCCGCCCAATGGTTTTCACGGTCAGTTCGGTATTGTTACCGGCAATCTTACCACCGGGGAGGTCGACATTTTCCCGCTCCAGCGCATTTCGTATATCCAGAGGTGTTAGACCGTAAGCCGATAATTTCGCCGGATCCAGCCAGAGCCGCATAGCATATCGCTTCTGGCCCCAGATCTGCAAGGAAGAAACACCGGGAATCGTTTGCAACCGCTCCCCGATAATGTTTTCGGCAAAATCACTTACTTCGAGAATATTTCGGGTATTGCTTTGTACGGTGAGCGAAATGATCGCATCCGAATTGGCATCGCTCTTGGTCACTGTAGGTAATCCGTCAATGTCCTGCGGGAGATTGCGAATCGCCTGTGAGACCTTGTCGCGCACATCATTGGCAGCGGCCTCGAGTTCCGTATTAAGATCAAACTCCACCGTGATCACACTGCTCCCCAGGTTGCTGGCAGAAGAGATCGTACGGATTCCGGCAACACCGTTAATGGCCTTTTCAAGGGGCTCGGTAATTTGTGATTCTACCACATCGGCATTTGCACCTGCATAACCGGTGCGGACCGTAATAACAGGAGGATCGATAGAAGGGTATTCACGTACACCGAGAAAATTGAAGCCAATTGCACCGAACAGAATGATCAGCAGCGACATGACAATCGCCAGTACGGGTCGGTTGATACTCAGTGAAGGTAGATTCATTGTTCCGTTAAAAGTGATTATCTGCCGGGTTTAATTTTTACATCATTGCCTGGACGCAGTTGCATCAGACCGGTTGTAATAACGGTATCGCCTGCCCGAAGTCCGCTGAGCACCTGTACAGCGGTGTCATTTCTTATACCGGTGGTGATCGTCACCGTATCCGCCTTCCCTGCATGTACAAGAAACAGTTGTTTACCTTTTAACACCGGCACCACCGCCTGCGTGGGGACCAGCAAGGCCTCTTCTGTACGTAGCGCAATTTTCACTTTGGCAAATGCCCCGGGAAGCAATGCAGCCGCATCTCCCGAAGCCAAAGCACGAATGCGGATACTGCGGGTGCCGGCATCTACCGAAGGTTCTATGGCGTATATTGTGCCCTCATACTCCTTTACGCCCGCGCCAATTGTAAAACGAATACGATCACCGTTGCGGATGCGTCCCATATAATTTTCTGCTACGCTGAAATCAACTTTCACGGGCTGAACCTGCCGTAATACAGCGATGAGTTGCTGATTCGTTACAAATGCACCCTCCGAAACAGAACGTAAACCAATCATACCGGAAAAGGGTGCACGGATCTCGGATTTCTCCAGCTGCGCCTGTAATACATCACGATCTGCTTTCAAGGCATCCAGCTCATTCTGCAAAACATCAAACTCCTCCTGACTGATACCCTGAATCTGCAGAAGTTTTTTATTTCTTTCCACACGTTGTTCCGCCAATCGGATCGCAAGTTTATTCTTATTCAGCTGCGCCTGAATTTCAGCTGCGTTGATACGCGCCAACACATCACCCTTCATCACCGAACTTCCCTCACGAAAAGCAAGTGCCGTAATACGTCCCGGCAACTCTGCACGCAATTCTACCTCTTCATTGGCCATCAGTGTCCCGGTAGTCTGTATAGTTTCTTCCAGTGGTACCGGTTGCGCGACAAAAACATTAACGCCCACCGGAGGTGTTTTTCCTCCACCGGCACCCGGTAAGGCCGACTCCGGCGCCGGTATAAAGAATTTCTTGATCGCGAACAGGATCGCGGCAAGAACGATAATATAAATCCAGGTCTTTCGCATTTTGATCTTTAACTAAGAAAGGAGTCCTGCACTACACTTTTGACTGCACAACAGGATTTACTAACGGTGAAGGCATAACGTAATTTATCAGACAGATCTCCGGTGGTCAGATATTTTTTGCCACGGCATCCCAGTTGATCACCTTCCACCATGCCTCAATATAATCGGCACGTTTATTCTGATATTTGAGATAATACGCGTGTTCCCAAACATCGAGACCCAGCAAGGGTGTCCCGGGCTTCTCTGCTATATCCATCAGGGGATTATCCTGGTTTGCTGTCGAAATCACTTCCAGCTTCCCATCCCGGTTTTTAATCAGCCAGGCCCATCCGGAACCAAAACGCATTTTCGCAGCATCGTTAAATTGCTTTCTGAATGTTTCAAAATCTCCGAAACCCGCATTGATGGCTTCAAGGACTTTACCTGTCGGTAAACCGCCGCCGTTAGGCTTCATGAGTTCCCAGAAAAAAGAATGATTCCAATGCCCGCCGGCATTATTGCGAACTGCCGGAGGCCACATCTTCGTATTGGCCAGAATAACCTCCATGCGCGGATCGTGGATATGAAACTGTCCGATGAGCTTGTTCAGATTATCAATATACGTTTTATGATGACGTGAATGATGAATCTCCATCGTAAGCGCATCGATATGGGGTTCGAGCGCATCATAGGCATAGGGCAGCTTTGGCAGGGTATAATTGCCATCTCCATGGGCAAAGGATCCGATCGGTGGAGCGACGATGGCCGCTGCCGAGGCAAGCGCGGAAATTTTTACAAACTCTCTTCTTTTCATGACAATTTTTTTATGAATGAGAATAATCGAATCAGGCCATCTGCACAAGCAGGGTATTCTTCTCGACAGCTTGTCCCTTTTTCACATTTATCTTTTTTACCACGGCATCACCAACGGCCTTCAGCGCGTTTTCCATCTTCATCGCTTCCAAAATCACCAACGTATCTCCCTTCTTTACCACATCTCCTTCCTTCACGGGAATATCCACAACGAGTCCGGGCATAGGCGCCTTCAGGTCACCTACCTTCTGAGCAGAACCGGCATCCATACCCAGCTCTTTCAGTAAAGCGTCAAATTTATCAGACAACTCTGCCTCCACCTTTTTGCCGTTGATAGTGAACTGATGCTTCTTTTCTACGATACTGCTTTGAAGCACTTCAATCTCGAATGATTGTCCCTTGTACAGCAAATGATAAGACCCCGGCTTTATCTCCTTCAGATCATAAGCGGCCGGCTGATCGTTCAGCAACAATTGGTTCCCTTCGCGTTGCAGGGTATATTCGGTACTCTTGTTCAGGTTTACTTTCATGATGTAACAAAAGTACACGTTCGGACTTTATGCGGATGAGGGGTCGATGAATATTCTTTTCACGGGAAGATCGCC
>JBIIHN010000009.1:0-11431 GCA_044235745.1 Bacteroidia bacterium | reverse complement strand
AGCTGCATTACTTGAAAGCGAATTAAAGCTCAAAAATATCATTGCCCGCTCCCCTATGATCCTCTTCAATATAGACCGGAATGGAGACATAACATTATTCAGGGGTAAAGCTGCCTCAAGTATCAGTATTAAACCCGAAAGTGTGATCGGAAAAAATCTTCGTGAATTCAGAACAGAACTTCCGATTCGTATCGAAGATTTTACTGCTGCATGTCTAACCGGGGAAACCAACTATAAGACCGAAGTAAACGGAATGCACTTTGACGTAAGTTACATTCCTATTCGCGATGAAAACAAGATCATCTCCGGCATGATGGGTGTTGCCATCGAAATCACTTCCTTTATCAGAAATGAAAAGGAACTGATGAATACAATTGAAGTAAAGGAGGAGTCTGCAAAAATAAAAGAACAGTTCCTTGCCAACATGAGTCATGAAATCCGGACTCCTATTCATGGCATCATATCATTAACACAATTCGTCTTAAACACAAGTCTTACCATAGAACAAAAGCGCTATTTAGAACTTATCCGTAAATCTGCAGACACTCTCCTTGTGATCGTCAACGACATACTTGATTTGTCAAAAATCGACTCAGGTAAAATGATTTTTGAAGAAACACTGTTTAATCTTAACGATACGATTCAAACAACAGTAGCCGCCTTTATCCCAAAAACGATCGAAAAAAACATTCAATTAAAAACTAATTTTGCACTTGAACTACCCGAACACCTTATTGGCGATCCGGTAAGGTTAACGCAAATCATCAACAATATCTTAGGTAACGCTGTTAAGTTTACAGACAAAGGTTTTGTTTCAATTGGCGCTACGGTAAAAGAAACTAACGAGGAGCAGGTTGTAATTGAATTTTCAATTCAAGACAGCGGCATCGGCATCCCGACTCATAAAATCGATAGTATATTCGAGTCGTTTACGCAGGCCGGAGATGACATTACACGTAAATACGGCGGAACAGGCCTGGGTCTAACCATTACCAAACAACTTATCGAGCGTCAAAATGGCAGTGTGGCTGTACATTCAATAGCAGGGATTGGCACGACCTTTACTTTCAATATACCCTACAAGTTGAGCAAAGGAAAAATCCCCGATGAAAAGGCTTTAACTGAAATATCCGGAACAATCCGCCCCGACATAAACATTTTGGTTGCAGAAGACCATGACATTAACAGGTTCATCATTGATCGAATGCTAAAAGAATGGGGTTGCCAGCCGGATTTTGCTGTAACCGGAGTCGAGGCTGTAAATGCCGCAAAAATCAAAGTATATGATGTCATACTAATGGACGTAGAAATGCCTGACATGAACGGATACCGTGCGACAGAAGTCATCAGAGAAAGTTTACCCTCACCAAACAACCAAACGGCAATTATAGCCATGACAGGTCATGCTATGTTGGGCGAGAAAGAGAAATGCCTGGCTGTGGGTATGAATGAATATATTTCCAAACCATTCAAGCCGGAAGATTTAAAGAAGAAAATAATAGAGTTGACCGAATCAGGCATTTGTGGAACCAAGCATCAGGAATCTCCCACGACTGTTAAAACACCCGTGTCTTCATCGGAAGTAAAAACGGAAGAAAAACCAAATCAACCCATCATTGAATTATCATTTTTAAAAAGCATATCAGAAAACAACGATCAATTTTTCAGAGAATTCATTCAAATGTTTCTGACAAATACGCCAAAATCAATCGAGGAAATTGAAAATGCTATAGCCGAAAAAGACTGGGAAAAGATCAGAATGGCCGCACACAAAATTAAACCATCATTCAATTATGTAGGTCTCAAAGAGCAAAATTCGCAGGCTGCCAAGATCGAAGAACTAGCAAAGAAACAGGAAAACATGCCTGTAATCACAGATCTTATCTTAAAAATAAAAGCTGCTTGCGTTATTGCATTCTCGGAACTTGAAGCAGAAATCAACACAACAACACATTAAAATCATTCCATATGACAACAGGCAAAATCTTTTTAATTGAGGATGACACGATGGTGGCGACGCTGATCAAACAGTCTCTCTCCAAATTTGAAGCATTCGAAACCATACATTTCAGTACAGCTGAAGATTGCCTCAGCAATTTACATTCAAGACCGGACATTATTATCATAGACTACAGTCTGCCGGGAATGGATGGACTGACTTTAATGAAACAGGTCAAATCCATCACACCAGGATCACTGATCATCATTTGTTCCGGCCAGGAAGATGTTAAAGTTGTTGTTGAATGCTATCGTAATGGAGCGGACGACTATATTCTTAAGAACGAGCAAATGCATGTAAATCTGGAAAACTCAGTGAAAAACCTTTCTTTAAATGTTACACTACGGAAAGAAGTAGAGTTCCTTCAGGATCAAATTATTGACCGAAACAAATACTCAAATATTATCGGCAACAGCAACGCAGTATTAAGGGTTTTAAGGTTGATCCAGAAGGTTGAAAAAAACAACATGATGGTATTAATTACCGGTCAAAGCGGAACAGGAAAGGAACTGGTCGCCAAGGCACTTCATTATAACTCACCACGTGCCCGCAAGCCATTTGTTATTGTTAACATGGGTGCTATTCCCAATGAGCTGGTTGAAAGTGAACTTTTCGGTCATGAAAAAGGTGCCTTCACGGATGCGCGTGAACGACGCATCGGAAAATTTGAAGAGTCTGATGGAGGAACAATATTTCTGGATGAAATCGGAGAAATGGATCTCGGGCTTCAGGCCAAACTTCTACGTGTCCTGCAAGAGAAAGAAATCACCCGCATTGGCAGCAACAAAACCATACGCCTCGACTTCAGACTGATTGCAGCAACCAACAGGAACCTTGCGCAGGAAGTAAAAGAAGGAAGATTCCGCGAAGATTTGTTTTACAGAATACAGGGCTTCCTCATACACCTGCCGCCGTTAAAGGAGAGAGGCGATGACATTCTTTTGCTTGCAAAAGGATTTCTTAATGATTTCTGCCAGCAAAATCGCCTGTCCCCTCTTATTATCTCAAAAGAGGCATGCCAGTTTATGCTTGAATATACATGGCCTGGTAATATTCGCGAATTAAAAGCGGTTATTGAACGTGCAGCCCTGATGGCTGAAAACAATACCATCACTGTTGACGATCTAACATTCGTAACAGCGTAAGATACCTTTTCCAACCAACAGCGTGCAGGCCGGGCAGTGAAAACTACCCGGCCTCCGCACATTATTCAATCACTATAACGATCAGTATGAATTTATCAAAACAAACCTCCTTCTGCACATACATAAATTCAATTTCAAATCACCAAGCACGCTAAAACTCTTCCGTTGAATGTAATAAACAGTATAAAAAAGTTCAACTAAATATGATCAACACCCACATCTTACGCTGACAAACCAACTGAAAATGGCATATAACCTTCGTCCATCGAACCGGCAGCGGCTTAGTACACTCCAAAGAGGAACTCTGATAATTGGTGGTGTTTCAGTAATGGCTGTAGCAGCATATATGACTATCGTCATGAACACTGCAGATATCACAGAAACTAAAGCAAGTATTAACCTTCTTGAACAGGATCCTATTAACAACGGTGAAATCATACTGGGCTTCAGTTGGGATCAGAATCCTGTTACAAAATCAGACGTTGGTCCGGCGGCAATTCATTGTAGTCCTTTTGCAGAATGCATAACAGGCAGCGCTGATAACACGCATGGGCTATCCGCAGGAAATACGAACACACCAATTAACCTGGAAATTAAACCAACGGATGCATTGAATGCAGATGGTATTGACATCAGCATAGACTATAGAAGACTCGCAGCGGATGGAAATTTCTATACAAGAGGAAAAGACTTCAACTTTGGGGTGAAGGATGGTAAGCTCTGCATTAAATATAAGCTGACGGCAACTAATGGCAAATCATATGTGATCGACGAACAAACCCGTTATGACATTCCGGAGGATCAAGCATTCAGAAATTTCCGTTTTATTTATACTCCCGCAACGGGAAAAGGGGAAGTGATGGTGGATAAAGCCACAATTTGGACCAATCAGGCTGCGGAGCAGTCCCGGTTAACCTGGAAGTCATCGGAAAATATAATCATCGGACAAAACATGACTGGAAACGGGAAACAAATTGCATTCCTGGACAACCTCATCATACGAAGAACCGGAAGATCCAATCTTGCCCCGATGGAGTTATTGAGTTTCAGCGCAGAACTGCAGGACAAAATCATCATGCTGAACTGGCATACATCAAAAGAAAACGGAACCGATTACTTTAAAATAGAGCGCAGCATCGATACTAAAACATTTACTGAAATCGGCCGCGTAAAAGCCGCCGGAAAATCGGATGCACTTAAAGCCTATGCGCTCATTGACAAAGAACCGGTAATGGGTGTGGCATATTATCGTTTGGCATTACCAAACAATACAGCTCATTCAGCTTGGGTTCCTGTCATAGCTATCCGGTTAAAGCCTGAGCAGCTTGCCACTATCCCTAAAATTCCGGCAATCGCCGGCGGGCAATAAAATCTAATCTGCATCTACATCAGAGATCGAAAGTCGTCCCACAGGGCGACTTTTTTTATTTGAACCAAATTAATTATGTTTGTTCTCATAATCTAAAAACACAAAAACATGGGATTTATTAAAGAATTCAAAGATTTCGCGATGAGGGGAAACCTCATCGATTTTGCTGTTGGTGTGGTTGTAGGAGGTGCATTTGGTAAAGTAACATCCTCCTTTGTAGATGGAATGGTAATGCCGATAGTTGGCAAATTAATCGGAGGACAGGATTTCTCTGACCTGAAATACAAAATTCAGGAAGGTACAAAAGCTGTGATGGATGCCAGCGGCAATATCGTCAATAAAGAAGTTCCTGAAGTTTACATAAAATACGGAGAGTTTATCACTACATTAATTGACTTCACGGCAGTTGCATTCGCTATGTTCCTCGTAGTGAAAGCCATGAACCGTATTAAACAAAAAGAGGCAGAGGCGCCTGCAGCTCCTCCTGCCCCAACCAAAGAACAAGAACTGCTTTCTGAAATCAGAGACTTGTTAAAAAAGTAATTTCAAAAACCAAGTAAAACACCTTCGAAAACCTGAATACTACTCATGAAAAACAAATCATATCTCGTTCTACTGCTAATAACACTTGTTGGAAGTGCTCATGCCCAAAATGATACAATCTGGCGTACAGGCGGACTTTTTGCCGTCAACTTTAACCAGGTTAGTCTTTCAAACTGGGCAGGTGGTGGTCAAAATTCAGTGGCCTTAAACGGGCTTGCCAATCTCTTCGCCAATTACAAAAAAGGAAAGTTAGCCTGGGACAATAATCTGGATATGGGCTATGGCATCGTGAAGCAGGGCGAAGAACAAATTCGTAAAAACGATGACCGGCTTGAACTAAACTCCAAGCTTGGTTTTGATGCTTACAAAGCAAAATTCTACTATACGGTTTTATTCAACTTTCGCTCCCAGTTTGCACCAGGATACAATTACCCCCGGACTGATTCCAGCAGATACATTTCAAAATTTGCAGCACCTGCTTATACTTTACTTGCTCTTGGTATAGATTACAAGCCCAAGGACTACTTCTCCTTCTTTGTTTCCCCAATTACAGCAAGGCTCGTCATAGTGAACGATGACTCACTTTCTGCTGCCGGCGCATTTGGGGTTACACCTGGTGATAAAGTACGAGATGAAATCGGAGCCTATCTGAACACACGTTTTCAAAAAGACATTTTGAAAAATGTAAATTTCATGACTAAGTTGGATTTATTCTCCAACTATTTAGAAGACCCGCAAAACATTGATGTCAACTGGGAAGTTTTGTTATCGCTAAAAGTTAACAAGTACATAACGGCTTCAATAGGCACTCAGCTTATCTATGATGACAACACCCAGATACTTTTATTCAAAGAAAGTAATGGGGTGAAAACGCCGGTTCTTGGATCTGATGGAACGCAGAAAACCGGCCCACGGACACAATTCCGTCAGGTGTTTGGAATCGGATTCGCCTACAAAATGCAAGGATTCAGTATTAAATAAGCTTAAAATCAATGCTTCCGAAAACAGGTTTGTCATTCCGGCAAACCTGTTTTATTTTGGTCGTATGGGATTGATTATCTATAAGTCTTCCGCCGGTTCAGGCAAGACATTTACACTTGTCAATATTTTCCTGAAAAAGGTTTTGGAGAAACCCTGGCTGTTTCGAAGAATACTAGCCATCACTTTTACGAATAAAGCCACAGAAGAGCTAAAAACCAGGATAATTCGCGAACTGGATATTCTCGCCTCCGGTGGAAAATCACCACATCTGCCTACACTGGTTCAATCGCTTCCAAAACTCGACGAGACGACGATCCGGCAGAATGCAAAACTGGTATTAACCAGAATTCTTCACGATTACTCTTCATTCCATATTTCAACGATCGACAGTTTCTTTCAGTCGCTCAGCAGGGTATTGGCGAGAGAGATGTTATTGCCGATGAAGTATGAAATTGAACTCGACACGGAGGCTATTTGCAGAGACGTAACAGAATTACTTTTAGATGAAGCCGGTAAAAACAAGACCATAACAGAATGGCTGGAAGAACTCCTTTACGACAGGATAGAGAATGGGAAAAGCTGGAATATCAATGCTGAACTAAAGAAAATGACCCGCCAGCTTCTGATTTCTCATGAGGCAAGAAATTGGGCCGGCCGTGTAGATGCTTCTGCTCTCATGAGTTTTATTCAATGGATGTTAGCGACTAAAAAAGAAACCGAGCAAACCATGCGAAACATTGGAAAGCTCGTTGAAGAAGAACTCAAAAAATACCAATTAACGGCAGACAGATTCTATTATAAAAAAAATGGCCCCGTAGGTTATTTTCTCAAAATCGCCAGGAAAAGATCAAGCGATGACGAGTTTAACTCAATCAACGGACATGTTGAAAAGGCGTTGGAAGATCCATTGGCTTTTCTCTCAAAAGAAAACAGAAACGACCAGGCACTTGTTCAATTCTGCAGCAATTTCCTGCACCCCAAACTCAAAGAAGCCATAAACTTTTACAGTTCAGTACGAAATAAATATTTAACCATAAGTGAGGCATTAAAATTAATTTACCAATCCGGAATTATCAGTGAGCTTGAAGAAAAATTAAAAATTTATCGTGAAAAACATCAGCTCTTTCATCTATCTGATACAACCCGAATGCTCAGCAAAGCAATAGAGGACCAGGACGCTCCATTTATCTACGAAAAATCCGGAAACACCTTTATACATATTCTGATTGATGAATTTCAGGATACATCAGAGGAACAATGGTCCATATTAAAACCACTCATCATTAACACGCTGGGATCCGGCAATGATATCTATATTGTAGGAGATGCCAAACAGAGTATCTATCGGTGGCGGGGAGGAGAAATGGAGTTAATCGTGGATGGAGTAAGAAAGGATCTGGGAAAAAACGGCTTTAAACCGGAGGAAAAAATTCTGGATACGAACTGGAGAAGTCGCCGGGAAATTATTGAATTCAACAATAGTTTTTTCCCGATTGCAGGACAATTACTGGCCGAAGGATTCCCGGATATCCATCAAAAAAGTTTCAACGCCTATACTCCGGAAGCTGTACGACAGAATCACCCAAATACAAAGGATGAAGCGGGCTATATCGACATTCGTTTTTTTGCAACGGAAAAACCAACAACAGAAACAGAAGATAAAAATAATCTTAACTGGAAAGACAAAGCGTTGAATCAGATGAAAACTGAGATCGCAGCTTTGCTTGAATCGGGTTACTCATTCAGAGACATTGTAATTCTGGTGCGAACAAATCAACATGAATCAACTATCGCAGACTATATCAGAAATTCAACGACCTACCCTGTCCTATCTTCCAACTCGTTATTATTGGCGGTAAATGAGAAAATTCAATTTATCCTCAATTGCCTCCGGCTACTGATAAATCAGGATCAACCGTTATTGCATGCAGAAGTGTGTTATTTCATAGACAGAACACAAACGAATAATGAAATACCATTTCATCGTTCATCATATCAGTCTGCAAAAAACTCATGGAGTCAACAATATATCGAATCAAGAAAAAATGAACTGATGCACCTTCCTTTGCATTTTGTCTTTTTATATCTGATAGATGCCGGAAATATTTCCAAATGTGATCCATACATCCAGAAACTTAACGATCTGATAGACGAATATACAAATGGACACGGGAATAACATTTCAGGTTTTATCAGTTGGTGGGATGAACATGTCGATACAAGAAAATGGAGTGTTGAACTGCCGGACGCCGGAAATGCCATCAGAATTATTACTATTCACAAATCCAAGGGTCTTGAGTTTCCGGTAGTCTTTATCCCATTCCTTGACTGGTCAATCGTTCCGAGATCTACGTCTCTTCTATGGGCCAACGCTGACAACGAACTTTTTGCACCCCTCGGTAAATTGCCGGTGTACACTGTTAAAGGACTTAATGAAACCTGGTTCTCTAAAGACTATCGCAAGGAACTTTACGATTCGGCTTTAGACAATTTAAATCTTCTGTACGTAGCCTTTACAAGACCGGAAGCAAAACTATTTGTATATGGTCCCGAAAAACCAAAAGAAAATGATGTTGGACGGCTGCTGCAACAAATTCTTCTCAATCACGAAAATTTTGCACATAAAATGCGGGATGGCTTTTGCTACATCTCCGGAGAAAATCAACCTGCAAAAGAAAAATCTGTGACGCAAGCGTCCGGAAACATCTATAATCCACAATCATTTATTCCAGAGGACATACCGGGTAATCCAGAGAGAATTTTTCTGCCTTCACTTCGAATAACCTACCAATCGCCTGAAATCATCATAGGTAATCTCGTTCATGAAGTATTGGAAATAGTCCATCACAGAACCTTTATCACCTCTGCCGTTGACAGGATTCTCAGAAGGGAGAACAACCGGGCCTATTACTCAATGAAGGAAGTTATTCAATCGAAGGTGAATGATATCTGGGAGCTGATGGAAAAAAACAAATGGACAAGTGACTTTTTTAAAGTACTAAGTGAAATAGAAATTTGTGATGAGCATCAGCGCATTCACCGACCGGATAAAGTATTGGTCAACGATGAGCAAACCGTGGTAATTGATTTTAAGACCGGGAAACAAGAAACCAGCCACAAACAGCAAGTGGCCGACTATTGCAGGCTGCTTGAAGTCACAGGTTTGAAAAGTATTTCAGGATATTTAATATACACCTCTGAAAAGGAAGCAGTTAAGATTGACTGGCCTGTACTCAATGTTACAGGACAGACACAATTGTTTGACTAATTTTGCACTGTTAACAATGGCCTTGTAAGGCTCTGATTCAATCCATATGTCGAATGCCATCTTCCAGGTACCGGTAGCTATAAATGAGCCGGTATTAAACTATGCTCCGGGAAGCCCCGAAAGAAATCAATTACAGAAAGCTCTTGCTGCGATGCGATCTGAAGTTATCGATGTTCCGATGTACATCAATGGCAAGGCAGTTCATACTGAAAAGAAGGGTGACTTGCGTCCGCCTCATGATCACAAGCACTTATTGGGCAAATACTCCATTGGAGACGCTTCACACGTAACCTCCGCGATAAACGCTGCCCTTGCTGCCCGTAAAGATTGGGCTGAAATGGAGATGGAACAACGGCTATCCATATTTCTGAAAGCTGCTGATTTGCTCGCAGGTCCTTACCGGGCTAAAATCAACGCGGCCACCATGCTTGCGCAGAGCAAAAATGCATATCAGGCGGAAATTGACGCTGCCTGTGAAATGATTGACTTTCTTCGATTCAATGTTCAGTACGCAAGAGAAATTTACACATCACAGCCTATTTCTTCGAAAGGAGTTTACAACAGAGTTGAACAACGTCCGCTGGAAGGATTTGTTTTTGCACTGACTCCTTTCAATTTCACAGCCATCTCCGGCAACCTTCCTACTTCTGTGGCGATGATGGGTAATACGGTTGTATGGAAACCTGCATTCACCCAAATTTATTCAGCCCGGGTGTTGATGGAAGTGTTTATGGAAGCAGGTCTTCCGGCAGGAGTTATCAATCTTGTATATGTGCCGGGAGGAGTAGCAGGAGATGTTATTTTTAGTCATCCTGATTTTGCCGGTATTCACTTTACGGGATCTACCGGTGTTTTTCAGGATATCTGGAAAACGATTGGCAACAATATCCACAAATACAAATCATACCCACGCATTGTTGGAGAAACCGGCGGAAAAGATTTTATTCTGGCGCATCATTCCGCAAATCCGGCCGAGGTAATCACTGCGCTCAGCCGAGGAGCTTTTGAATACCAGGGACAAAAATGTTCTGCTGCTTCACGCGCCTACATACCATCCTCCATGTGGTCCGAAGTAAAGGAAGGCCTTATTCGTGATCTTAAAAGCATGAAAATGGGGCCGACAGAAAACTTCGAAAACTTTATCAATGCTGTCATTGATGAAAAAGCATTCGACAAAATCACATCATATATAACGGCTGCAAAATCAAACAAAGATGCAGAAGTAATTGCCGGTGGGAATTTTGACAAATCGACCGGTTATTTTATTGAACCCACCATCATCCATACAAAGGATCCGAATTATGTTACCATGTGTGAAGAATTGTTTGGTCCTTTACTGACTATTTATGTGTATGATGATAACGCCTTCGAAGAGACCTGCGAACTGGTAGATAAAACCGGTGTTTACGCCCTCACAGGTTCTATCATCTCAAAAGACCGCTATGCCATTCAGACAGCTACACGCAAACTGGTAAATGCAGCAGGTAACTTTTATATAAATGACAAATGTACCGGCGCAGTTGTAGGACAACAACCATTTGGTGGTGGCAGAGCATCGGGAACGAATGACAAAGCTGGTTCACATATAAACCTGTTAAGATGGGTTTCGCCGAGAACCATTAAAGAGACTTTTGTACCTCCAACAGATTACAGATACCCATTCCTTGACAAGGAATAAAACTATAAAGCCGCTTTAACGAGCGGCTTTTTTTATTATCAGCAGCACCAGTCATAGCAATTAAACCCAGAGAAACTGAAGAAAATTCACGTGTGGTTTTTATTCAGATAGTCAATGATCTCAATCCAGACCTCCGTACTATTGTTTATTGATTTGCATTCGCTCAGCACTTTCCGTCAGCTTTAAAAACAACTCTTCAAGCCGGCGACGTGATTCGACACCAAAAATCCGAAGCCCTGCCTCAACCAACAAAGAAACCACAGCAGGAATATCATTCAGGTTTAAACGGAGTTGTATCAAATCACTTTCTTCTGAGAGTAATGATGAGCCAAATTTACTTTCCGACAATAAACGCCGGGCAAGGGGCACATCATTCAGTTGAATATCTACAACACGATCCTGATCATCGAGGAGTTCTGCCTTAGTTCCCTGCACAACTAATTTCCCT
>JBIIHN010000275.1:0-3524 GCA_044235745.1 Bacteroidia bacterium | reverse complement strand
GGTGGTATGTCCGAGCATCGACCATAACTCCTCCGCAAAGTGCGGCGCATATGGAGAGAGGAGAATAACCAATGGCTCGAGTATAGCGCGTTTGTTGCATTTGAGATCGTAGAGTTCATTCAGACAAATCATAAACGCGCTCACCGTAGTATTGAAGGAGAAACGTTCTACATCTTCCTCTACTTTTTTAATGGTCTTGTGCAACACTTTCAGCTCGGCGGCTGAGGGTGTATCATCACTCAGTACACATTTCCCATCCTGCACATTGTACATCCTCCACAAGCGTCGCAGGAAATTATGCACACCGTTGATACCTTGCGTACTCCAGGGTTTGCTTTGTTCCAGCGGACCAAGGAACATTTCATATAAGCGAAGTGTATCAGCGCCGTATTCTTCGATGATATCATCCGGATTTACGACATTGTACTTACTCTTCGACATTTTTTCTACTTCAGCACCGCACTTATAAACGCCATCTTCAAGAATGAATTCCGCACTGGCAAAATCTTCACGCCACAACTTGAATTTTTCTATATCAAGCACATGATTGGGAGCGATGCTCACATCAACATGTAGTGGAGTGGTTGTGTACTGCTCTTTCAATCCACTTGATACAAACTGATTTGTTCCATTCACCCGATACACAAACGCACTCACGCCCTGAATCATTCCCTGATTGATCAGCTTCTTTGCCGGTTCGGTAACAGGGATGTGTCCCATATCATAGAGAAACTTTGTCCAGAAGCGAACATACAGCAGGTGTCCGGTAGCATGTTCGGCACCGCCGAGATAAAAGTCGACTTGCTGCCAGTAGTTCACGGCATCTTTCGAAACGAACGCGTTGGTATTCTTCGCATCCATGTAGCGCAGGAAATACCAGCTGGAGCCGGCCCAGCCGGGCATGGTCGTATGTTCGTAATCATACTGTCCCTTGTATTTCCAATTTGTAGCACGTGCCAGAGGAGGTTCACCGCTCTCTGTGGGCTGAAACTTATCAATTTCCGGAAGAATCAGTGGTAATTCACTTTCATCTAACGTATGCGGCATTCCGTCTTTATAATAAACCGGAATCGGTTCACCCCAATAACGCTGACGGCCGAAGGCAGCATCCCGCAGGCGATAATTCACTTGTCCTTTCCCTACTCCCAACTTTTCAATTTCAGCAATGGCTTCATGAATGGCCTGCTTTACATCCAGCCCATTCAGAAAACCGGAGTTCACCATCTTGCCTTCTTTCGCAGTATACGCTTCAGCAGTAAGATCACCTCCACTCACCACTTCCTTAACAGGAAGATGAAAATGTTTTGCAAACATATAATCCCGCTGATCATGGCCGGGCACCGCCATCACTGCACCGGTACCGTATCCGGCCAATACATATTCACCAATCCATACCGGAACATGTTCACCGGTAAACGGATGTAACACATAAGCTCCGGTGAATTGTCCACTCACCTTTTTCACTTCTGCCTGGCGTTCGCGTTCCGATTTGTTTTTGGCCACCTTCACATATTCCTGAACAGCGATACTGTATTCATCAGTGGTAATCTTATCAACGAGTTCATGCTCGGGTGCAAGGGTAACAAATGAAACACCGAAAACGGTATCCGGACGAGTGGTGAATACTTCGATGTAGTGATCATGATTCACCACCTTAAATTTGACTGAAGTCCCTTCCGATTTCCCGATCCAGTTTCGTTGTGCTTCTTTTACGGACTCAGGCCAATCAATGGAATCAAGGTCTTTCAGCAACCGATCAGCATAGGCGGTGATGCGCAGACTCCATTGCTTCATCATCTTTCGCTCAACCGGATAACCGCCACGCTCGGAAACACCATCTTTCACTTCATCATTGGCGAGCACTGTGCCGAGGGCAGGACACCAGTTGACCCATGCATCGCTGAGATAGGCCAGACGGAAATGCAACAGGATATCAGACTGTTCTTTCGCAGTCATTTGTTTCCATTGTGAAGCGGTAAAGGGTGCTACTTCCTTTTCAATATCGCCGGTAAGGTACTGAGGTTTGTTGCAGTTAAAACCTTCCTGTTCGAAGGTAGAGATCAGTGTATCGATAGATTCAGCCTTTTGCGTTTCGCAATTAAACCAGGAATGAAACAGCTGAATGAAAATCCATTGTGTCCAGCGATAATACTCGGGTTCACACGTTCTGATCTCCCTTTCCCAATCATAGCTGAATCCGATTTTATCCAGTTGCTCGCGATAACGACGGATATTTTGCTCAGTAGTCACTTTCGGATGCTGTCCGGTTTGAATAGCATATTGTTCTGCCGGCAAACCAAAAGCATCGTACCCCATCGGGTGTAATACATTAAACCCTTTTAAGCGTTTGTAACGGGAAACAATATCGGATGCAATGTATCCGAGAGGATGACCCACATGCAGTCCGGCTCCCGAGGGATAGGGGAACATATCCAAAACATAATACTTCTGACGATCAGACGTTTCAACAGTACGGTAGGTGTGTTTTTCACGCCAGTATTGCTGCCACTTCGCTTCAATTTCCCGGAAATTGTATTCCATTTATCAGGTTAGTTATAGGGGGTACGAAGTTAGTAAAAAGCGAGGGTGAATAACTCGTAAAAGTTCCCGGAAAGCCGAGGTTCATATTTTATAATTTTAGCACCTGCATGACTGAAGAAACAAAGTTCGTACGAAAAACCCAACGCTCTTCCAGATTGTCAACGATCATCAGCATTTCGCTGGTCCTCTTTCTGTTAGGCTCACTTGGAGTCTTATTGCTACATGCGCAGAAACTGAGCAACTATGTGAAGGAAAATATTGAAATTTCATTGATAATCAGACCGGAAGCCGACAGTGCAATGGCACAGGAACTGATCGCCAAAATCACCGCGCTGGAGTATGTCAAGAGCGCAAGAATGGTATCGAAAGAGGAAGCCGCTGAAGCATTGAAGAAAGATCTGGGAGAAGACTTTATCGCTTTTCTTGGTTATAATCCACTCTATCCCAGCATTGATATCCGGATGAAAGCGGAGTATGCCGATGAAACAACCATTCAGGCATTTACAGGATCCATGAAACTGGAACCGATAGTTTCGGAAGTCCAGTACCAACCCAGTCTGGTTGAAAGCATCAACCGGAACTTACGCACCATCACCTGGATTTTGCTCAGCTTCAGTATCCTCCTTATCCTCGTATCTATAGCACTGATAAACAATACAATTCGGATTTCACTTTACGCCCGCCGCCTCCTTATCCGAAGCATGTTGCTGGTTGGTGCCACAAAAGGGTTTATTCGCGGACCGTTTCTGGTCAGGAGCATTACCAATGGACTCTCCGGGGGAATAGTTGCCATTCTTTTGCTTGCAGCCGTCATGTATGTCGCTATACTGAAGATCCCTGAACTCAGTTTGATCAGAGACTATCGTTTAATGGGTATCGTCGCAGCCGGATTATTAATAATCGGCGTAATTTTGTCGCTGGTATGTACAGTATTCGCCGTGAATAAGTACCTTCGCTACCGCACAGAAAACATCTACTGAAAA
>JBIIHN010000423.1:0-3524 GCA_044235745.1 Bacteroidia bacterium | reverse complement strand
ACACCGACGATGAAGTCGAAGTACCTCAAGCCGATCAAGGATATCAACATCAACTTTGTCCCTACCAGTCTCAACTTTCGCTATGATGTCACAAGATTATACGGAGAGAAGCTCTACCGCAACAACACCGGCTTTAACGACATCATCCGCGACACTTTCTTCAATAAGAACTTCGAGATGCGCAGGATCTACGACTTCAAGCTCGACCTCACGCGCAGTATCAAACTCGACTTCAGTGCCAACAACTACTCTGTAGTCGATGAACCGGAAGGACGCATCGACACAGGCGCAGACCGCGATTCTATCCGTAGCAACATCTGGGGAAAGAACTTCCTGCTCGGACGAAATAAAAACTATACGCATCAGGGCAACGTATCGTACCAGGTGCCGCTGAACAAATTCCCGCTCACGGATTGGGTCAGCATGAATGTCCGGTACGGTTTCAACTACAGCTGGACGGCGGGGCAGTTCCTTCGAAATCCCACGGGGGCCTTCACCACAGATCCCCGAACGGGTAACGTGATACAGAACTCCAACACGAAACAGCTCAACGGGAACTTCACGATGACGACACTGTACAACAAAGTGCCGTTCCTCAAGAAGCTCAACTCTCCCAAGCCAAAGACCACAGCCAAGAAACCCACAGCACCACAGGAACGGGGCAAGAAAGACCAGCCGGCGAAACCGGGTGGTATCGATCTCGAAGGCGGCAATAAAAAAGCAGAGAAGGACACTGCCAAAACAAAGAAAGAAAGAAAGCCGGGAGAGATACCGGATGTTGTACGTTTCCTCGGCAGAATGGTGATGGGAGTGAAAACGGTAGGCTTTACCTACAGCGAAAATCAGGGAACCTCGTTGCCGGGATACATTGGCTACAGTGATATCCTCGGACAGGATCTCAACAACAGCTCACCGGGATATCCCTTCGCCTTCGGATCGCAGCGTGATGTACGTGAACGGGCAGTACGTGGAGGATGGATCACTGCCGACACTGCGCTCAACAATCCCCTCACGCGCACGTACACCTCCAACTTCTCCGGACGAAGTTCCATTGAGCCGTTCACCGGTTTCAAGATTGAGCTCACGGCCACACGCCAATTCAGCAGGAACAACTCAGAGTTTTTCCGCTTCAACGGATCGCGCTTCGAATCGCAGGGTGTCACTGAAAGCGGAAACTTCAGTATATCGGTCATCGCCTGGAACACGGCCTTTGTCAAGGATGACGAAACCACGTACTCGAGTGCCACCTTCGAAACTTTCAACATCAACCGGAAGGTATTATCCGAGCGTCTCGCCTCGGAGAACCCCAACAGCTCAGGCTTCGCAGCACCTGACACGTTCGGCATCGTCTATAATGACGGATACGGAGGAACACAGCAGGAAGTCCTCGCGCTCGCCTTCCTCTCGGCCTACACCGGCAAATCGCCCAACGGCATCGACCTGAACACCTTCCCGAGGATACCGCTGCCCAACTGGCGCGTCACCTACGACGGACTCAGCAAGCTGCCCTTATTCAAGAAGCTGTTCACCTCGGTCAATATCTCGCACTCGTACAGAGCAACGTACAACGTCAACTCGTTTCAGCGAAACATCAACTATCAGGATGCAGTATTTCCGATTACGCGCGACGTAGGCGGCAACTTCCTGCCACGCCGCGAGCTCACGCAGATTTCGATGAGCGAACAGTTCGGACCGCTGATTGGTGTAGATGTCACCTGGAAGAACAACATGCAAACGCGCGCAGAATTCCGCCGCGACCGCAACATCTCCCTCACTTATGCCGGGGTACAGATCACCGAAGTAAAAGGCAACGAGATCGTACTCGGCTTCGGCTACCGGTTACCGAAATTCCGGTTACCGTTTGGACTCGGAGGAAAGAAGAAGATCAGCTCCAACAGCCTCAACCTCACAGCCGACTTCAGCGCCCGCCGCAACATCACGATTATCCGCAGGCTGCTCGAAGGCGTCAACCAGCCAACAGCAGGTTTAACGGTATACTCCATCAAGGGTGCCGCCGACTACGCTGTCAACGAACGCCTCAACGTCCGACTCTTCTACGAACAAACGATCAACACGCCGGTCATCTCCACCTCGTTCCCCACCTCGAATATATTAACGGGTGTAGAGGTCAGGTTCTCGCTATCGCAGTAATTGATCAAAACACTATTTTTGGAAAAATTATCGATATGAATATCCCCGCTGAACTCAAGTACACCAAGGATCACGAATGGATCCGCATTGAAGGCGACATCGCCACTGTAGGAATCACCGACTTCGCACAAGGCGAGTTGGGCGACATCGTATATGTAGAAATTGAAACGGTAGGAGAGACGGTGAATCGCGAAGAGGTATTTGGCACGGTAGAAGCGGTGAAGACGGTATCGGATTTATTCATGCCGGTAACGGGCGAGGTGATGGAGTTCAACGGAGAGCTCGAAGGGCAGCCGGAGCTGGTGAACAAAGATCCTTACGGAGCGGGCTGGATGGTAAAGGTAAAAATCGCGGATGCGGGACAGATTGCTGATCTGCTCACAGCGGACGCCTACAAAGCCCTGATTGGTGCATAACACAACGAAGGAATCCTTCCTCAAGCATAACTGGCCCGGCATAAGCTGGGCCTTGTTGATTTTAGCATTATGCACGTTCACGACGCCCTCGCTGGACGTACCGGATTTATTCGACCTCATCAAACCCGACAAGGTCGCGCATTTTTTCTTCTATGCGGTATATGTTATTTTATTTCAACGCAGTTTTTCAACGATGCCTTCGGGCTCTGTCTACAGCAGAAATCAGTATAGCCTCCCTTTGCTCAGCGGCATCCTTTACGGCGGCCTCATTGAAATCTACCAGGGCCTATTGTTACCCAACCGCACGGCGGATTATGTAGATGTGATTGCCAACGCCATTGGCGCGATTATCGGATGGATGATCACGCGGATGATGGGGCGGTATCGGATGTAGGGTATTTGTATGTGGGAGGGGCAGGTCGCGACCTGCACCTCCCATGTCACAGGCTTCAGGCTGAAGGCGACCTGCTACCTTCGACCGGCCACTCCCATGCTACAGGCGACCGGCTGCCGGCTGATGTCCGCTTGTTTTGACTACTTTAGCAGAGCATGTTTCATTACACCACTCCTGTCATCGATACCCCGGCCGACCGGATCACTTTTGTACGCAGGGCCGGGAAAATGCCAACCCCTTCTCCATGTCAAAGTCCGGAGATATATCCAACCAATCCATTGACAGATACCAGGGAGCGCAATGTTTACAGCAACTTCCAGCAGAACCGTCTATCGCCAGGAGTAGGTTTCTCATGCCCCGGTGGAGCTGGCGGTGGCAGAGCCATATCAGGTCGCAGGTAAAACGCATTCTTTGGATCATGTAAACTGTTTAAGAAACCTGCATCTCGCATCATACCGGACCCAACGGATCACCAATCACCAATTATGAAAAAAGCTATTCTACTATCGCTTATCGCATTCATCACCGGAACGGCAGCCGCACAGAACAACTTCATCGGCACA
>JBIIHN010000433.1:0-3540 GCA_044235745.1 Bacteroidia bacterium | reverse complement strand
TTCAATCAGGTGGCCGTTCAGGGTTAAGCCGTTGATGATCATACTGGTAAGTACAATCGGCCTTTCGTTGATCTATTTTTTCAGACTTCGCTCCCGGCACCGGAAAGAGCGAAACAGATTATTCGAGGAAAAATCAGAGGCGCTGCTGGCGCTGAGCAAGACAACGGATCAGTTTTACGAATTGACGAAGTCGGTGGTTGAGCTGAAACGCGAGCTCAGCGAAGTCAAGAAAACGGCCCCCAATGATGATGCGAAAGTGAGTTCAGCAATCGATGAGCTGCACGACCGGCAGATCATTGAGGATCTGAAGGTCAACAAGGTCATTTCCGAAGAGCAATGGACACGCTTCGTGGACACGTTCAATAAAGTCTATCCGAATTTCATCCTTGACATAAAAGCCAAGTGCCCGGATATCACCTTCACTGAGATCAGGTACCTGGCACTTTCAAAACTTGACCTCAGTACACGGGAAATCGCATTGTTGGTAGGAGTGAGCCAGGATGCCATCCGTCAAACCCGCAGCCGCCTGAATAAGAAATTAGGGGTGTAGTGGATCTAAATGCCGATAATCGTTTTTGGGGTTTTAACACCTGTACTTTGAATCATCCACCAACCGGGTGCATGGAAAAGTTACCACTCCTTTAACCCGCATAGGTTTTGTAGCCCCTCCTCAAATTTTCCCCGGACAAAAGTGTACAACTTATCGATTAATAAATTAAATTGCGTTGTAAAAATTAAGCATCAATGAGATCACTCCTTCTCCACTCGGATTTCGCTGGTAGTCTGTCTACCCGTTTTTCAGTAGAATCAGTCCCTTTGCGGATGAACACCGTCTTTGCTTTTTTTCTAATCGCGTTGGTAGGTTACCCCCAATTCGGTTTTGCACAGATTCCCTTTAGCGGTACATACGTGCAGAATTTCGATGCGATGGGGACGGGGACAGCCATACCCGCCGGTTGGAGTCACATCGGCAAATTGGGTGGAAACGCATCCTCCTGGACAACCAACATACCGGCCACAGGGAGCCCTTCTGCTGCGTCTTCTGGCTCAGTGAATAACTCCTTGATTGTAGCTACCAACACCTTTACCGGGACCAGCAATACCCGCGCATTCAACTATTCTGCTGCCAACTCGTCGGATCGTGCACTTGGTACTTCTCCCACCAGTGGGGCAGGTAACATCCTTCAATTGATTCTGAACAACAATACGGGCATCGCGGTCAGCACTCTGCAACTGGGATACAGTATCCGCCGGTTCGCCAACGCCACGAGTGCTGAAAGTATCCCCGGCTATCGTCTTTTCGTGAGCACGAACGCTGGTGCTACTTGGACTTCGGTTACCACATTGAATCCAACGCTCAGCACACTGCCAAACACCGTAGGTACGAGCAACTTCACGCTGGCTTTGGCCTTGCCGGCTCCTGTTCCGGTGGCTGGACAGGTTCGGTTCCGTTGGGTAGACGACAATTCGGCGAGTTCAACTGTAGACCAAAGGATCGGACTGGACAACGTCAGTATCACCCTTTCTACCACTACGGCATGTGGAATTCCCGCAAGCCAGTTCGCCAGTGGGATTACAACAACTTCCGCCAACCTTTCCTGGCTCGCTGTTCCCGGAGCCAACAGTTACAACCTTCGCTGGCGGGCTATGTCCACAGCCACCTTCACGAACGTGAACGGTCTGACCTCGACAAGTTACATGCTGGCGGGCCTGCAGGCCTCGTCCTCCTATGAATTCCAGGTGCAGGCTGTTTGTAGTTCAGGTACTGGAAATTTTGCTCCCGCATTCACCTTCTTCACTCCGGCAGGAGACCCTCCCTGTGCTGCTGCCAACAACCTGAATGCCGCCAACATCACTTCCACCTCTGCTTTACTTTCCTGGTCAGCCGGCGGTCCGGGTTCCAATTACTTCATCCTATTTTGGAAGCCCGTGAGCGCATCAACTTTCAATTCCCAGAACAATCTGCAGAGCCTGAGTTGGCAGTTGAATGGTTTGACTCCAGGCACCAACTATGTTTATCAGGTACAGACGATATGCGGAGCCGTGGACGGTGAACCTGCCATTCCGGCCGAACTGAGTGCTCCTTTTTTCTTCACCACGGCCAGTACCCAACGGGCGGGCAATCCATTCATCAACATCAAGGGGGTGCCCACCTTTACCGTATGGCCCAACCCCAACAGTGGTGGTCAACTCGACATCAGCCTCGATCAATTGGATGCAGAGCTAGACAATGCAACTGCCGACCTTATCGATCCCCACGGTAAATGCAGCGCAACTTTCAAATTGTCTGTTGAAAATGGTCTGTTACGTGCAACACTCGAGCTTCCCGGGGACTTAGCTGATGGCCTTTATATGCTTAAGGTGAACGCAGGTGCACGACAGTTCTCGCAGCGCCTGGTTATCTACTAAGTTGAATAGCCCCCTAGCCTCATTATCCATGGCCCGGCGGGTGTAAGTGAATGAGTGCAAAGCACCATTCACTTACACCGCCGGGGGCATAGATTTTTCACCCACGTCATCAATATCAACAAACATTTTTATATTCGACTGTAGCTAAAATCGGTAAGTCTTTATAATGTTCAATGAAATCTATCGACAGTCTTATACGTAAAACTGGTTCTTGGGAAGAGTTTTTGAATATAACCAAAGGCCTTACCAATCAAGATAAGGGGAATCTCTTTGAGCGAATAACAGAACTGGTTCTTTTAACTAAACCCGAATACGTCTCTCTACTTAAAAATGTATGGCGACAAGGTAAAAATGTACCCACTGAAATCCGTGAGCATTTAAGACTTCCCAAAACTGATGAGGGAATAGATCTGATTGCAGAGACACATAGAGGGGAGTATTGGGCAATACAATGTAAATTTAAGGGAGATAATTCCCCTCCCACCTATAAAGAGATTTCCACGTTCGGGAATCTCGCACATAACTATTGCAGACATATTTCTCGCTCATTCCTGTTTCACACGGGAGAGAAGGGTGTCCTGAAGAAGAAACTCTTGGGGGAAACTTTCACCCAGGTCGGACTTGAGTTTTGGGTTGATCTGACCTCAGAAGACTGGAAACGAATCCATCAAAAGCTTCTGGGAAAGTCAGCACGACCTGCACCTCGTTCACCAAGACCACATCAGCAAAAGGCGATTCAAGCTGCCCGTAACCATTTCATTAAAAAGAAATCGGTCAGGGGTAAAATGATAATGCCCTGCGGTACGGGGAAGAGTCTGACCGCTTTTTGGATTGCAAAGGATTTAAAGGCACAGAGTATAGTAGTTGCAGTTCCAAGTCTTTCCTTAATCAAACAAACCCTTGAGGATTGGACAAGGGAACTGTTGGCCATAAATGAACGAAACAGACCGGACTGGTTATGTATTTGTAGTGATGAGTCTACCGGTAAATTGGAAAAGGATGAATTCGTCAGTTATATATACTCACTTGGAATTCCGACAACTACCGATGTCAAAACAATTAAGGATTTCCTGAACCAAAAGAGTAAGGGTAAGAAAATCATATTTACTACTTACCAAAGCAGTGATCGGT
>JBIIHN010000008.1:0-11490 GCA_044235745.1 Bacteroidia bacterium | reverse complement strand
ATTCGGACACTATGTAACTTCAGATGGAAAGGGCTTGCATGTGCCCTTTCATATTGATGCTGCTATACTGCCTGTAATGATCGCCGTGGCCGGTATCACACTCGCCTATAGTTTTTACTTCAGGATGGGCGACAAACCTGATAAAGTCGTAGCTGCAGCCGGCGGACTTTACCGCGCGGCCTACCGTAAATTCTATATCGACGAAGTGTACTTGTTTACCACAAAACAAATTATCTTCCCCCTCATCGGAAGGCCTGCCGCATGGATCGACCGGAACATCATCGATGGAGCGATGAACGGAATTGCCACTGTTGTTATGTGGAAGGCGCAACTTATCAAATCCATTCAATCGGGTAAAGTACAGGATTACGCGCTGTATTTTTTCATCGGAATCTTTGGTCTTGCTGCACTCGCTTACTATCTAAATCAATAAACGTATGTCACTCCAGTTACTGGTTATCATCCCACTCCTTACGGCACTTGCCACCCTGTTCAGCAAAGAGCTGAAATGGGTAAGGACCACCGCGTTTATTGGATCTGCCGTACAATTAATAGCGGGCCTTCTGCTGCTGAATAGTTTTCTTGCAGAACGCGCAGCTGGCAACAAGGCTTCCATGCTTTTTTATTCTTCTTATCAATGGTTCCCCGATCTGGGGATCTCTTATACTACCGGCGTGGATGGGATCAGCGTTTCAATGATATTATTATCTGCTGTTGTTGTATTGGCGGGTGTATTGGTCTCGTGGAAGGTTGAAAAGTTAAGCAGAGAATTTTTCTTTTTACTCATGCTGTTAAGTGCCGGAGCCTATGGTTTCTTTATTTCTCTCGATCTCTTTACCTTATTTTTCTTCCTAGAGATAGCAGTTATCCCCAAGTTTCTGCTGATTGGTGTTTGGGGCAGCGGCAAAAAGGAGTATAGTGCCATGAAGCTGGCCTTAATGCTGATGGGCGGATCAGCATTTGTATTTCTTGGATTACTCGGCATTTACTTTGGTGCCGCATCGAACGGACAACAACTGACTTTTGATCTCCTGACATTGGCACAGCATCCTTTATCCAGAGAGGTTCAGCTGGCATTTTTCATACCGCTGTTTGTCGGTTTTGGGATCTTCGGCGCGTTATTCCCATTTCATACATGGGTACCTGACGGACATAGTTCAGCACCAACGGCGGCATCGATGTTTCTGGCGGGTATTTCCATGAAGCTGGGTGGATATGGATGCTTACGTGTTGCCACTTATCTCATGCCGGACGCCGCACAGGTCTATGCGCCTTATATCATTCTGCTCTCGGCTATCGCGATCTTCTATGGTGCCTTTGCTACGATGATGCAGACGGATCTCAAATACATCAACGCCTATTCCTCGGTGAGTCACTGCGGATTTGTATTACTGGGAATAGGAATGCTGAATGAAACTGCGATCACCGGCGCTGTCATGCAAATGATATCGCATGGACTTATGACCGCACTTTTCTTTGCTGCCATCGGCATGATATACGAACGTACGCATACCCGCCAGCTCAGTCAGCTCGGAGGATTGTTAAAGATCATGCCATTCATCTCCAGCATTTTCGTTATTGCCGGATTATGTTCGCTCGGACTACCGGGCTTCAGTGGTTTCGTATCGGAGATGACGATATTTATGGGAGCCTGGCAACACGCTGATCAATGGTACCGATTAGCCACCATAGCGTCCTGCGCTAGTATTGTCATAACGGCGGTGTATATCCTAAGAGCGGCCGGCAAAGCCATCATGGGTCCGGTGGCCGATGACCATCATCTGCAATTGAGTGATGCCACCTGGAATGAAAAATTAGCCGCGATCCTCCTGCTTGCCGGTATCGTACTGATCGGCATAGCTCCCTTCCTGCTCAACGACCTGATTGGTCCCGGCGTAAAGAACCTGATGTACAATATCGCTGCACTGCAACCCTGAACCTTACCATGATTACAGACATACTACACCTGATGAAACATGAGCTGCTCTTATGCGGTATACTTTTCATCACACTTATTTTAAAGATACGGGAAACGGACGAAAGCAAGGGCACCTGGGCATCTGCAGTAAATATTCTGTTAACGATTAATTTTCTGCTTGGATTTTTCGGAAACATGAGCGGAGAGATGTTCAATGGTTTGTTCCGAAACGATGAACTCATCATCCTTCAGAAGAATATCCTGAATCTGGGCTTACTGGTTGTATCGCTCATGGCACATCCCTGTATCCGCACACATCGTCATTTACCCGAATTTTACATGCTCATTATTTCCACACTCATTGGCATGAGCTTTATGTTGTCAGCCGGACATTTACTGCTTTTTTACATTGGTCTCGAACTGGCAACGATCCCCCTGGCGGCATTAGCTAACTTCAATCTCAACAAAGCCTCATCCTCAGAAGCAGGAATGAAGATGATCTTATCCGGGGCGTTCAGTTCTGCATTATTGCTGATGGGTATTTCGCTACTTTATGGAACCACAGGCACCTTGTCGCTGGATGAATTACCGCTCCTGCTGGATGGATCACCCATGCAGGTATTCGCCTTCATTTTGCTGTTTACCGGATTCGCCTTCAAGCTTTCTATCGTTCCCTTTCACTTCTGGACAGCTGATGTGTACGAAGGGGCGCCGGTACCGGTAGCTGCCTATCTCTCGGTGGTATCAAAATCAGCGATTGCTTTTGTTTTCACCACCACACTCTACAATGCTTTCTCGGGCATGTTCAATACCTGGTACACGATGATTTTTGTTTTATCGGTACTGACCATTGGAATTGGTAATCTGTTTGCGCTACGGCAGCAGAACATAAAACGTTTCCTTGCCTTCAGCTCTATTGCACAAGTTGGATTCATTCTCATTGGCATATCCGGGGCATCGCAATCGGGCAGTTCATCCGTCATTTATTTTCTGTTGATTTATTTATTCTCGAATCTTGGAGCCTTCAGTGTTGTGAACATCATCAGTGCTGCCAGTGGCAAAGAGCATATTGACGACCTGAAGGGACTCTATAAGACCAATCCGGTTCTCAGTTGGGTACTTACGATTTCCTTGTTCTCACTGGCGGGAGTGCCTCCTACTGCCGGATTTTTTGGCAAATTGTTTTTGCTTACCGCCGGAGCAGGTGCAGGTAATTATCTGCTGATTGGTTTTGCAGCTCTGAACATGGTGGTGTCGATGTATTACTACCTTCGGATTGTAAAAGCGATCTTTATGGATGAGAATCATAATCCGATTCCTGCCATTCACACCGGATGGATACCGGGCATCGCCTTAATCATTTGCCTGGCAGGGGTACTCATCAGCGGATTTGCGGGTAGCCTTCATAGTTATATTCATTCACTCAGCAGCGGAATCTGATATGGCCATCAACAAGAATCATGAATTTGAAGAACTGGACGGTACAAAATGTTGTATTGTTGAACGTGCGGTTACCAGTGATCGTGCCGGGTTTCTGAAAGAGTTATTGGAGGGGAATGGCTACACGGTTATTGTAAGTGCTGTTGTGCCCAAGGCAGCACCGGTAGCTGAAGGTGAAACTCCTGCACCGCCACCCGCACCCACGCAATTTACAGTAGGTGTTACGGACATGACCTTTAATACGATTAATGCCATTTTCGGACGGTTTTTACGCACCAAAGATGGGCAGGTGGTTACATTAGCGTATTGGCAGGGGAGAGACCCCGAGGCAGAGGATGTGCCGTATTTTGAGAAGAAGTAAATGGATGTTAGGTTTTCTAATTTGAAAATTTGAATATTTTATAATGTCTGTCGTTAGTCGGTAGACGTGGTGTTACTCTGAATTTTGAAAGAGCAGGAGATAAACTCTTTGTCGCAGAGCGTAATTAGCTTCAGATTATAGCGATATAGAATTGACAAAAAATATCTGATGATGAACCGGAAATATAAAGAGCTGGTTTGGACCGATCGAGATTTAACGTTTGATGACTTAATATCACGAAGGATATTGATTGAGAAAATTAAGTGAAGTAATAAGTGAACAGACAAAGACTCCGGATAAGTGAAGATATCAGGAAGTATTTATCTTGCCGGGAGTATCAATACCATACGAAAATGTTTTTTAAATCGAGGTTTCTGAGGCAACTACGAAAGAGAGAAATTTAACGGATCATCACACCTTTCTTCCCAAGTAAAGGAATGGTGGTAAAATACTGTTCAGAGATGGATTCCGGCAGAAAGATGTATTTCTTGTCGAAGATTTCGCGATCAATATAAAAGCTGAGCCAGTATTCATTGTTCAGACCAAATACATTTTCCTGGATAGGTTCTACGAGCATATAACTTAACGGCGCGAGGGTTCCTAGGTAATGTCGCAAAGTTGAAGTCTTGACATCTTCATTGTTATACACCCCATATCCTTTGCTGGCTACGATCACGTTTTCGATGGGTTCCTGCTTCAGGTTCACAATGTAAACTTCCCACAAACGTTCATCTTCCTTGCAGTCTTCCTTAGGAACAATCGCGATGGCAATGTCTTCTACGGCTACTCTGTGAATGTCTCGTAACATGTCTTTCTGCTCTCTTTTTTAAACGCTTTTCAGCTTCTTATGTTGCAAATATAGTTCCAAAGACATTTCTTCCTGCACTCGTTTTAAGGGAGTGATCAGACCAAATACTTACAATAATCTTACATTCTCTGTCTGTTTCTTAAGCTCAAACTGCTCAGAACGCAATATTGGTACTGATTTTAAAGACCAGATTATCGGTCGTTTCACTGAAGGCATAGCTGCCATAACGATAGAAAATGCCGATGCCTATTCCGGCGAAGCCGCTTTTCATAAGCTGGTCAATACATAGTCCTGATTCAAAGAAACCCTTTTCTGCCTGACGTCCGGGCCGGCTATGCAAGGACGGGTTCTCGAGATCTCCCCAGATCATATTATGAACCAAAATAAGCATAGGGTTGAAGTTCTTTGATTTTACAAGTAAATCGCGGAAGGAATGGCGCAGATGGACCGAGAAATACCGGTTATGCAGAAACTCATTGGTTTGCATCGTTTCAAAGTTAAAAGGAGAGGCGATGCCCAGATACCGGTTTTTGTCATAGTTGATGGTATTGGTTCCGCGGGCGTTGTAGTAGAGCGAAAGCGGAAGATCTCCCGGAATCCATCCTCCGTGAATACGGACACTGAAATCACCCCACAAAGGTGTCCGAAAAGTTTTATCCATCAGCGCATCATAACGGTTGTACCTATCCGAAACAGTGAGGTTGTCGGTGGTACCTGCTGTGTAGCGGAAGTACCATACCGGCCATTTGTTACTCAGCGGAACTTCTCTTTCCCCGACTTCGGCCAGTCGTTCTCCCGGTGCCCATCGCAGTTGAAGCCCGGCCTCCTGCACGCTGAAATCACGTACCAGTACATTTACATCTTCGTAACGTGGAATGAAAAAAACATTACCATCATACATCCGGATTTCCTGCTGATTTACGAAAGCGGTTGCTGTCAGATTTCCTGCAATTCGTCCGTTGATCCGGGCTTCCCATTTTTCGATCTGATCCATATGACTGATCAATAAAGGATAAAATGTGTTTGTGAAAAATGTATTTCTGCGAACCTCCAGTTGGTTTCCTCCGGCCTCCTTTACATCCTGCGAATACAATACCTGCATATAGGCATTTCGTTTTCGCTTCAGATGAACCAGCAGATCGCCGCCGTATTTATGTCCGCGGTCTTTAAAACCATAGGCATAATATCCGCCTACAGAAAATCGCCTTGAGAGGAAGTCGTTGGTATGTATTCCGGCACCTAAACGGAAACCTTCAAATTCATTCAGCCCGAAAATCCGGTCGAGATCTATACTGATTATTCCGATCGGCAGCTTTCCGGTTGTAAGTACATTGAATAACTTGAGTTTCTTCTCAAAGTTTTCCGCATCACCTAAGCTGTCCATGAATACATAAGTGCTTTGCTCTTTTGATTCAAGGGGATGTTCCCGAAAACTGTTCCATACTGAATCGGGTAGTTGTCCTGCTTTGGGATCCATACGCATCACTACCGGCCCGAATTCACGACTTCGCAGTTGGGGATTTACTTCAAGATTTCGGATATAGGAACGGCCAACCCCCATCATACGTAAGCCGTTCACTGATAAGGAAGGGAAGCGAAGAAAAGAGTTCAATTGTTCGGGAAACCATGCTCCTTCTTTTTTGATGTATTGCTGCTGAATGCGAATCTGAATACCCTCTTCCTCTTGAGCCGGAGAAGCAATAAAATGCTGTACTGCCCACCCATCCGTATTCACAGAAAGAGTGCCGGAGAGTCCTTTGAAATTTTTTCCTTTACGCGGTCGAAAGGAAATGGCATAGACCGTATCGTTGCCGATGAAAGTGGTGTCTTCAATGTTAAAGAAGTATTTACTGATGGCCGCATTTGCCAGCGGACTCAGATACGCGATATCCAGAACCCGTATCATCTCCGTGTACACAGAAAATGATTGAAGCTGCGTACCTAGCAAGGTAAAGGGAGCAGATTTAAAACCGGAAACGCGGTTCGCGATGACGACTTCTTCATCTTTCGCAGGTGGTAAATGTTTACGCCTTGTGACGCTTTCTGTCAGAAACAGATGCCTTTTATCAAAAAAAGCTTTCATCTCTAATGCGGAACTATCCATTGTATTGCCGGTAAGGGAACTTGCTATCTTTAACGAATCTTCTTCACCAGTTATGATAAATTTATTGTACGAGTCATACGTGAAGGCGGATGATTTTTCAGGATTATTCTGATCACGGCGCTTGATTACTTTTTGCATGATTACTTCAGCCGGATTAACGCCCGCGACAACCTGTATAGTCTTCATTTCTGTAATGGCGGGTCGAAGACGGATTACCCGGTATTCAGCACCGTCCCATTTCAACTCTTGAGGCACAAAGCCTACATACGAAATCGTTAAAGATGCCTCCGGACCGGAAACGTTTATGGAGAAATATCCGTCAATATCCGTAAAAACACCATTTTGTGTTCCGGTTTCAAGTACCGTTACGAAGGCCAGAGGTTCGCTTTTGTCTTCACTTAAAATACGGCCTTTCCAGCTATTCTGGGCTGATAAGTTTAACCAGCAGAAGAGGAGCGAAATCAGGAGAAAGATGTTTTTCATAGCACACAAGTATAAAAAATATACTCATAATATGTTAGTAGATAGCCGGATTTTGATGCTGTGTTTAAGCACCTGCAGGATCTATTGTGTCTTTCGTGAGATCAATGAACTGCATTCAGATGTACCAGTTCTGGCAGAGGATTTAGACACCACTAAAACAGAAGCTTTGTGATATTGGAAAATAAATGAATTGAAGTCAATTCGCTCGCTTTTTTCGGAACATGTCCCCCAACAAAGCGCCCCCGAAAGCGCCATATAGCGTACTATTGAGAGGACGGGAGGTGATCATACAGGTGCCGGAAGCACATCCAATTTGTTGCCAATAAATGTAACCGCCAATAGCTCCCAACAACAAGCCAATTAAGAGAAATCTATATTTTTTCATGTTTAAAATACGTAGTCAATGACGAGGTTCCAATTGGTCATGTTCACTTTGTTGATGACATATTTATTCTCTCCGTAAGTCTCACCAAGTTTTATCTTGTGGACAGCGAGCAATTGAAGCTGCATGCCTTTCAGATACCCTGAAAAAGCGTATTTCACTTCAGCATTAAGTTGTGCATACGAGGGAAGTCCATATTTATTTAATGCCGTGTTTTTTACATCTGGGAGATAATAATGGCCATAGGCCAGTGATGGCCGCAATTTTCCACTCTTAAATTGTCCACTGTATCGTATGTTCATCGCGTGTACATCTCCAACCCCATCATTCCGTTCGCGGGGTAAAAAGGTATAGAATGGATCACGTCCCCATTCGCGCGGCATCAGATAACGTCCGTCTGCCGTTATGCGGGTGTAGTTCGCCGTTAGTTCGTTCCCCTCTTTTCTCCAGCCCACTCTGCCACCGATAGCGTTTGAGGTTCCATTCTTCGGGAAATAGGTCTTCTGCTGGTTTTCATTCCCACCGACATTTATCGCATCCTCCCGAAGGTATTGTACCCCGGCCAGGAACACGGCTTTTCCATTGCTTTTAATTTCCGCATCAGCCTGGATGAGTCCGGCATTGAATACGTTCTCGGCATATAGATTCCAGACCTGAAGCTTAATGCTTCGGTTTTTTGTCCAGGTAATTCCGGCGAGCGCATTCCCCTTCGATTCGATATTACCGGCATAATTGGCGCGGGTACCATCGGGATTAAGTCCCATCGGATAAACTCCATAACTATCCTCAAAACGGTACCAGTTCACTGTAGAGCGCGGAGAGATCATCCACAGCCAACCGCCCTCTATTTTCAATGATTTGATTTCGTTATACTCCAGCCAGGCCCCTTCTTCTATGGTACCACGCATACGTCCGTCCTGCCGGTTGATAAAGGGGGTGTTCAGCTCAAAGCGGCCGATTTCGATTTTAGATTTACGCCAGTTATAGCGTATGAAAAGATCTTCCAAACGGTCGAGGTCTTTTCGGTTATCCGGATCCGTTATATCAAATAATCCGACTTCGTAGCGGTTCATGGCCTTGGTGGTTTTATCCGGAAGGCCGAGATCCGATGATACCACATCGAAGATAAAGAAGCCGGTGACGCCTACCTGGAATCCATGCACGGAGGGTGTCAGATAGCTCAAGCCGGCCCCGGAGGCTAATGCGAAGTAATCTTTTAATTCGCCGGTATTCTGCGTAGCCATAAAGAAGCTGCGGAAATGGACATGAAACTGACCTTTCACATTCAAAAACTCTCCGAGGCTGGAAGAGTCAGCTGACGATATAGGATGATGTTGCGCATCAGCAGAAAGCGTTAATGCTATTGTTGATATCAGGATCAGAATCCTGCTTTTAAATACGTCCATCCCTGTTCCTGCTTCGTAATTACTTCTACCAGACCAAATCTGACATACTCAAGATCCGGCAGCAGTTGTTCTTTTGATATAGATTTTTGTGTAAGTGTATTTTCGCAAATAACAAAATGTACGCCGTTGGATTTCAATTTCTGAATAGCCTCCTGTTGTGTCGCTTTTTCAGTCATAAACATTTCCACACCGGGCCCATGTGCGAGTACTTCTATCGCGACACTATCTCCCCATGCGCTGGTAAGTGCCTTCAGTTGATGGATTAAACCTTTGTGAGCCTCCGGATTATTTTGGGTCAGTTGCATGATTACCCTATGCTCGGGCATTCGTTTAGAAGACTGCGCCATAACTGTGGCAGAACCCCACAGCAGACATAAAATGACAAGAATCTTTTTCATGTACGTCTCAGGATTTTTTCTCTTTATTTTTCTTTCGTTCTTCTGCAGCTTTTCGGATGGGTTCAAATGGACCATATTTATGCTGTGATACAGAAAACTCATCAGCATAAGGGCCAAAGGGATGATCAATGGGTTTCCTGGATATATCCGGCCAGTCACCGGATAAGTCTTTCGCAGGCCGTTGTTGCGAATTGACAAATGCTGCAAGATCCCATGCTTCTTCATCCGTCAGAAGCGGGTTTTCTGAAGTTGCACCGAGTGGCATATTGGCTTTCACATAACCGGCAAAACGTGAAAGACGAAACAATCCCGCTCCGGAATTATAGCTGTGTTTTCCCCAGAGTGGAGGATAAGTGTACGCCGTCTGATCGCTGTTCAGCTGTCCCTCACCGTTAGTGCCATGACACGACACACATTTTGTCGCAAACACTTCCTTTCCTTTCAGCGGATCAGCAGCTCTGTTAAGAAAGGGCACTTCGATGAGTCCGGCGCCTTTGGGAGTTTCACCCTTTGGTACATCCATGCCCAGCCATTTAATATACGCCACGATGGCTTTCATCTCCTTGCTGTTACTGTCAGGCGCGGTTCCGTTTATACTTCTTTCAAAGCAATCAGAAACACGTTTAACAATCGTTTCGTTCGTGCCGGATCGTGCCCGGAATTTCGGATACGTCGAAGCAACAGCACTATAATTATTCCCCCAGGGTTTGGTACCGGCATCCAGATGACAATTCTGGCAATTCATACCATTTGACAGTTGTGCAACTTTTCCTTTCGGTCCGAGGTAGAGGGCTGTCTGAGCAATCAGTTCGCGACCATATTTCACCTCATTACCAATGGTCTCATTCATTGCCGGTGCGACCCAATACTCCGGTTTAGATGGTCGGGTAACCAGAGATGCGGGAGCAGATTTCTCTTTCGTGAAGGAGGAGAATAGTTTTTTTTCATTCCAATCACAGGCAACGTATAACAGCACACCCACCACCAGTAACAGTAACAACGAAACAGTTGCAACCAATGCCCGCACGGTTTTCTGCAATGCATCCTGCAGGGCACGATCATGTTTAATATTATCTGAATTCATAAGTTGTACCTTGCAATTGCGTCAAGAGAGTAGGAGGGAAATCAGTTGCAGTAGCGCGACCTTCCAGTTTTGGAGCGACGATTTTTTTCTCACCAAGATATTCTTCAATCACTGCGTGCATAAGCAGACCGGTTTTTTGCGGCGATTTTACTTTTTCAATTCTGCAGAGTGTATCATCGGGATCACCTTCACGTTCGCAGGCCACTACGCTGTACTCTTTCAGTTTATCGAGCGGCTTCCCTTTTATCTTCACACTATTCACGCGTTTACCGAACTCATTGCTGATGGTAAAGTTCACCTCCATACCGGCGTATCGAACAAACCATCCGCCAAATCTTTTCGCCGGATCCTTCGCAAAGGCATTCTGCAGCTCCTTCTCGAGCCAGTCGAGAATTTGCTGGCCGGTGACAAATCCTCTCTTCGCCTCACTGTTCACCGGTAACATATTCCAAAGAAATTCTCTCGTAATGGCGGCCTTCCCGGTAGTGGGGTCAACATTCAGGGGTTGACAAAAACGAAATCCATTACTCAGCGCAATATCCGGTTTGAATTTCCACATGATCGCATCCGTCAGGAGATTATCCATTGGCGTTTCCATCACAAAATAGCGCACCAGCGGTGTAGAAGAATAACCGATGACCTTTTTCAGATCTGCATCGAACGGTTTCGAAGCCTCTTCAATTTTCTTCAGCAGCCACTGATCGGCAGGATACTTATCGGGATCTACATCCAGCAGCGCATAGTTCAATGACTTCATCTTCCCGTTTTCCACTTCGATATCCAACTTTCCGATGAAGGATCCGAAGGCACCGCACTCGACCACCTTGGTATACTTGCATTCAATCGGAACACGCACCCGCTCATGTGTATCGGCACCGAGTAAACAATCAACACCTTCACAAACGGGGTTGTTAGCCAGTCCGACCTGTTGGGCCAGCCCCATGTGTGTAACCAGAAAAACGAGTTCGCAGCCTTCGTACTCGCGAAGATATTTTACATACTTCGCAACGGATTTTTCAGCATGTTCAAAGCGGATACCCTCGCTATAGGCCGGAGATTGACGTTTGGGGATAAGGTGATCAGTATATCCGATGAAGCCCATCTTC
>JBIIHN010000274.1:0-3549 GCA_044235745.1 Bacteroidia bacterium | reverse complement strand
CTTTCACATTTCCCGTACAGGAATATTCGGGATACGCAGCCAATGCAGCAACCGCATGACCCGGCATTTCGATTTCAGGAATAACGGTGATCGCACGGTCTGCTGCATACTGCACCACCTCCCTTATTTCCTCTTGCGTATAATAGCCACCGTATCTCAACGTATCATACTTCTGATCACGGTACGGACCCACCATACTGCCGTTTCTCCAGGCGCCCACCTCCGTAAGTTTCGGATACTTTTTAATCTCAATCCTCCAACCCTGATCTTCCGTAAGGTGCCAGTGAAACGTATTCATTTTATGCAAGGCGATCAGGTCGATATAACGTTTCACAAAATCCTTCGAAACAAAATGACGGCATACATCCAGATGAACACCACGGTACTTGAATCTGGGCGCATCATCGATGATCATCGCCGGAATCCTGTCGCGGTTCGTGCCGGCATAGGTCATAAGCTGCAGCAGGGTAGATAATCCCCTCACAACACCCGCAGGACTTCCCTCCAGGTGGATATGTGTTTTATCCACTACCAGTCTGTAATGTTCATCCTTCTCCTCCGGATTCACGATAAACCGTATGGAAGACTCCTTCAGCGACATGATTTCCTTCACCGGAAATCGTACGCCAAGCGTTTGCTGATGCCAATCGTTAAACAAAGCAGCGGCCTGATTTGCGGCGGCATTTCCCGCTATCAGCACCAACGGCCGTCGGGTATGAAAATATCCCTTACGGTATTCAAGGCTATTGGGAACAGGAATCAGGGAAACGGGGTTTCCCGCGAAGAGCACGGAAACCACCACGCTCATGATAACGGTAAGGAATATCCGTGACTTCATCATATCACTGTTCTTTAATGACCTGCTGCAGGTTTGTCGTAATGAATACCACGGGCGGCGAGGATTCTTCCAGCCTTGAGGCCATACCAGGCCAGATAGGCAAAGCAGAGCACACCCGTCAGATAACTCCAGCGAATGCCGAGCATATCTTCACCTGCAAGCCACCCCTGAAACAGACTAACAAATCCACCACCCATGATCATCATGATCAGAAAACCGGATCCTTCATTGGTATGTTTCCCCAAACCGGCAATAGCCAGGGTGAAAATACAGGGCCATAAGGTAGAGCAAAACAAACCCACGCTGATAAACGCGTAAACGCTGATCAGACCCTCTGTGAGCATCCCAATCATCAAAGCCGCAATTCCACAGGCGGAGAAGATAACGAGCTGTCGGGCCGGATTTCCTTTGCTCATCATATCAGCGATGATGATCACCAGAATAACAAATGCATACACATAGAAAGGAGTCAGATCATTTCCTGCAATGCTGTTGGCCAGCAGAAACACCCCGAAGGCGGCATATGGCAAAATCACATTCAACATTTTTCTTGTGCCCGCCTTCAGATCGAAGGCCCCCACAGCGCCGGTCCACCGGCCGATCATCAGGCTCGCCCAGAACAGCGAGACATACGGAGCAATTTCGCTGGTGGGCGTATTCAGATAAATGCGCATATACTCCGGCAGGTTAGAGGCGGTAGACACCTCCACGCCTACATACAGAAAAATGGCAATCATGCCCAACACCAGTTGCGGATAGGACAAAGCAGATTTCCCATCTGCGGCACCGTTAGCATCAGGAGCGGACTCTTCATGTGCAATATGGTTGGGCAAGGAAGAAAAGCGGAATAACAGCGCGACAATGATAAATGCAGCGCCCAGGATCAGGTAAGGTGTTTTAACGGCAGATAAAGACTCGAGCTTCGCACCCTCGGCCAGCGAGCCGAAGATGGCAAACGAAACGATAATCGGACCAATGGTGGTACCGATATTATTGATGCCCCCGGCCAGACTCAATCGTTGCGCTCCCTTCTTCGGATCACCGATGGTGATAGCGAGGGGATTGGCAGCGGTCTGCTGTAAAGAGAATCCCAAACCGACGATGAACAAACCGGTAATCATAAGTGAAAAAGAAGAAGATTCGGCAGCAGGATAAAATAGAAGCGTACCTAAGGCAGAGATAACCAATCCAAGGGCAATCCCGTTTTTGTATCCTATCCGGTTCAGCAGATCCCCGCCGGTAGCCCGTGATATAAAATAGTAAATCAGCGAACCTACAGTATAGGCCACATAAAAAGCCAAAGAGATCATCTGGCTTTGCCATTGCTCCAGATTCAGCTTCTCTTTAAAGACAGGGATCAGAATATCATTACTGGCGGCAACAAATCCCCAGAAGAAAAAAACGGAGATCAGGATCGGAAGGGCGGCGGCGGAAGATTTGGATGGATGCATAATCAGGTTTGAGGAGATGAAAATAAGGAATTATCCATCGGCATCCCTGATCTGGCGGGCCTGATATCAATGATGCATTGTTGATATCCTCAGGCAATACTGAACGTATCCGCATCGTTCAGTACCGGAAAACGTTTACGCAAATCCTGCAGTGCTTTCCAGTTTAACTGTACCGTTTCGACGCCGGCCTTGTTGGGTTTCATTTTTGAGATGGATTGACCCAGCGGATCCAGCACCACCGAATTGCCGCTATGTTCCACACCATTTCCATCTTCACCCACACGATTCACACCGGCCACATAGCACTGATTTTCGATGGACCGGGCAATGAGCAGCTGCGACCAGGCATAACTTCGGATAGCCGGCCAGTTAGCGACGTATAACAACACATCATAATCATACTTTGCGGCAGCACCGGTTCCCCGCTTCAGGTTACGGCTCCACACCGGAAAACGAAGATCATAACAGATCTGCGGACAGAACCCCCATCCTTTATACTCTATCACGATTCCCTCCTTGCCGGCAGTATATGTTTTATCTTCCTTGCCCATGGTGAAAAGGTGGCGTTTATCATATTGATCATAATGACCATCTGCTTCCATCCAGATAAACCGGTTAAAGTATTTACCATTCTCGCGAATCATCACAGAACCACAGACAGCTGCTTTCAGTCCCTGAGCAGTTTCAAACATCCACTGCATAGAAGGACCCTCCATCTGTTCTGCATGTTTCTTCGCATTCATGCTAAACCCGGTACTGAACATCTCCGGTAAAACGATCAGATCTGTTTCTCCCCGGCCGGTTTTCGCCAGTTGTTTGTTCAATGATTTAAAATTATCCAGTGGCGACTCCCACGTGATATTGGGTTGTACGATGGTAAGGGAAAGATCTTTGGGCATAGCAGTGTTGAGTTGAAACAAAAATAGGTAAATAGTTCACAGAACGACAGCTATGCATAATAAGTTTTAGACGTCTTTTGCCAAACAGCTTCCTGTTCACTACGCCCGTTCAATTTTATACTAAGGTTTTTCTGCAGGCAACGAATTCATCCGTAGCTTTCGCGTTATACGTTATGAAACAGGTCATTACTTCGCCACCACCAACATTTTATGTGGCGGGCATTACCTGCCGGAGACGCTCCGCCGCCTGCTCCAGCATTGTATGCTCTTTGGCAAAGCAAAAGCGAAGCAGTTTGAAATCCTGAGGGACATTATAAAAAACAGAAACGGGAATAGAAGCCACGCCATACTCCCTGGTGAG
>JBIIHN010000273.1:0-3560 GCA_044235745.1 Bacteroidia bacterium | reverse complement strand
GCCTGAAGACCGACCAGATAAGATCCGTCGAATAGCAACTGAGAAACACTGATGCCGGCAGAGGCAGTGTATTGTTGTCCAAACTGTACAGGAAAATATGTGCCGGGTTCACCCCCAAAAAACTCCCCCGGTACGAAGCTCACGGGGATATCAAGAAAATTGTTCAACTCAGCATTTGCTTCAATCTGCGGGGTGCCAAGTCCAATAATTTCATCGACTTTCTTCCGTGAAAGTTCTTCTTCCAACAGCGCATTTTTAACCTGCGGCTGATTCGTCAGGGTAAACTCAACGGCCTGTTTCAGACTGAATGTGTTTTCCTGTGCCTTGGCTGTCTGTAAACAGTGGAGGGCTAACAACAAAGTCAGGAGTTGTTTCATGGTGTGTAATTTAGGGTTGCAAATTTGGTTGTTCTTAATGACGATAGGTCAGAGGAGGTTTCTCAAGCGGTACTTTCGATATCCCGGACGATTGAATAGCGGATAAATTGCCTGAAATATGAATTATTCTTCATCTTCCAGTAATTGTTTGTATTTGTTAATGAGTCTATGTCCTTTCACCGTGCAGATGCCGTGCAGGTAGTGGTCAAGCAGTTGTATCTGTACATCATGGGTATTGTATTTGTCCGCCGGATAGACCATCGGATTCATGCCCAGTTCAATTTCCTCCAAACGAAGACGGGCGATGATTTTTACATTGAAATCGCTACGGTATAAACCCTGTTCCCGACCTTTTTCGATGTTATGTACTACCTGACGGTAAATCGTTTCTTCCTTGAATTTTTTGAAAATCATCCAGGCATCACCGTGGTAGCGCTGCATGTCGAGAAACATATTGGGGTTGGTTCTGACAAAAACACCTTTCATGTAATGCATCGTTTCCAGAATTTCCTCAACGGCATTTTTCGCTGTTTGTTCAATGCGTTGTATTTCCGTATTATGCTCCTGAATAGCCTGCTCAATCATGCGGATCACCAGCTTGTTTTTATCCTCAAAATGCTGATAAATCGTCTTCTTCGACATGCCCAGATGCCGGGCGATATCGTCCATCGTTACGTTTTTAATACCGAACCGGCAGAACAATTCATCTGCCCCGTTCATGATTCGCATCTCTAATTCCATGCTGAACTTAAACTATTGGGGTTTGCAAAACTATGGAAACTTTAGGTTTGAAAAACGTTTCCACAGGATTTTAGTTTAATTCACTGAGCCGGAATTTTGTAACTGATTGTATTTCTCGGCAATATTTTCTGTTAAAGCTGTGAGCCAACGATAGCCGTTACACATCGGTCCGGTTGGTATTACCCGAAAAGGAGTTAAAATAAGATGGTTGCACTGCTATCTCGCCGCAGCACGCTCCTCCGGTTGAATGGAAGGCAGCGGGGGAGTTGCCGGCGGAGTTTCAGGCTGGGCCGGAGCTGCATCAACATCAACATCCGGTGATGTAGCTGCTGGAGCAGGAGCTGATTGGGCAGGCTCATCTTCTACCCGGGTCTGCTTTTCGATTTCATACATGCCCTGGCGGATTTCACTCTGTACACCGTTCATAGCATCCTTGAATTCGCGAATACCCTTACCGAGGCCGCGTGCCAGATTCGGAATGTTCTTCGAACCAAAAAAGAGAAGTACAAACAAAAGGATGACCAGCAGTTCACCGCCACCCAGACTTTCAAGAAAGAGAATAATTCCCGGCACCATGTTGCAAAGTTAGGGGAAATTAATCCATTGGCAGCTGAACATCACGTGGATTTTCTAACGGACCAATGCATCAATTTTTTTTCCGATGCAGCCGTTGGGTAGTGTGATGTTCAGTAATAAGCTAAGTGTGGGTGCGATATCCGTGATCTGAATTTCATCGGCTGAATTACCGGCGGGTATATTCCATCCAAACCAATACAAAGGCACATGGGCATCGTAGGGGAAAGGACTGCCGTGCGTAGTGCCACGGGTGCCGTCACTGCCGTACAAACGATCCGTCCAGCCGGGCGCATACACCAGCCAGATATTTCCGGAACGTCCGTGAAAATGACCTTTCTGAATCCGGCTGCGGTAGAGTTCCCGATATTCTTCTGTTTCAAGATGACAGGAGGTGAGCGTCTCGAATATTCCTGTTATATGATCGAGGGCGTAACGGGCGATTTTCTGCTCCACTTCGCAGATGTCTCTTTTGTCGGTCTGTATCTTTTCTTCGTTCAGATAGACCTGATCGTTGATGAAGCAGCGGAAGTAACTGTCCGTTCCATATTCGTTTCGTAAAAATCCCTTGATGGAATCGGCAATGGCGGTGGGGTTCGTGAAGCCGGCATACAATTTATGCTCCATCATGTGTTTTGGATTTTCCATACAGGCATGATCAGCGGTGATAAATAGAAGGTATTTCCCTTTGCCGACACGGCTGTCGAGGAAGTTGAGGAGATCTGCCAGATCACGATCCAGACGTATGTAATTATCTTCTACCTCTATCGAGTTAGGGCCAAACTGATGTCCGATGTAATCGGGCGATGAAAAACTAAGCGCGAGAAAATCGGTGATGCTGTCGGCGCCCAACTGCTCTCCCTGAATGGCCGCGAGCGCAAAATCTTTTGTGAATGTATTCCCGAACGGAGTTTTGCGTAAAAGGTCGTAGCTGGTTCCCCGTAAGTCAGGAAGGTTGTGCGGAAAAACCGGACTCACTGTTCCGCTGAATGGTGCTTCATATGGTGTATTGTCCGGGTCACTTTCTGTGTAGGTCTCAATGGGCAGTAGTGTTTTCCACGGTTTACTGAGATATTCTTCCGGCCAGCGACGTTCGTTAAATTCATTGACCCATTTTGGCAAATCATTTCTGTACCAGGTGCTGGTAATCCAGTTTCCACTTTTACCTTCATACCAATAAGCGGCATCTCCGCTTCTTCCAACCGGCAGTATTGCTCCTCTGTCCTTTAACGCAATGCCCACTACTTTTGATTTCATCTGTGTGCAGAGCTGCAATTGATCGGTAATGGTGGTGGTGCGTAAGCGCGACGGCGACATCATGCCTTCCCATCCGGTTCCGCCTACGGATCGTACGCCGGTGTCGGCAGCGCAATACACGGTGTCGGCTGCTGCTGCATCGTACCAATCGTTGCCGGCAATGCCGTGATACGCAGGTGTAGTGCCGGTATAAACACTGGCATGCCCCGGCCCGGTATAGGTTGGAGCATAGTTGTAATGTGTATTCCTGCAATTGAACCCCTCTTTCATGATTCTCTTGAAACCGTTATTCCCGAATTTATTCCAGAAACGTACTACATAATCCGGTCGCATCTGATCAACAACGATGCCTATCACCAGTTTAGGGCGTCCCGCTACCGGGGTTTGTGCATTCGATAGCGTCACCGCTACAAGACCGATTGCCAATAGAAGATTCTTCATGCACCAAAGGTAAGAAGATAACATCTGACTTCTAAATGCTGCTGTGTAGTTGATGCAGGCCTTTATGCATCCGGTATAAAGTGTAACTTTTGTTACCTGGCTCACTGAAGGTTTTCTCTGCTAAAAACATACAATAAGCTGATCAGGATCATGAATTTTCACGACAGCCGG
>JBIIHN010000272.1:0-3567 GCA_044235745.1 Bacteroidia bacterium | reverse complement strand
CAGTACTGCCAAAAACGCTTGTTGAGGAATCTCCACCGAACCTACTTGCCTCATCCGTTTCTTTCCTTCTTTTTGTTTCTCGAGCAGTTTACGTTTACGGGAGATATCACCACCATAACATTTAGCAGTCACATCTTTTCGTAAAGCTTTCACCGTTTCACGGGCAATAATTTTAGCTCCGATGGCTGCCTGAATCACAATTTCAAATTGCTGACGAGTGATCAGTTCCTTCAGCTTTTCACAAATTTTCTTTCCGAAGGTGTACGCATGATCACGGTGAATAAGTGCAGAAAGAGCATCTACCGGCTCTCCGTTCAAACGAATGTCGAGCCGCACAAGATCAGAGGCACGATAGCCGATCTGATGATAATCGAATGAAGCATAACCTTTCGAAATCGACTTCAGCTTATCGTAGAAGTCAAACACGATTTCTGCAAGGGGCATATTAAAAATCAATTCCACACGATCGGTAGTCAGATAACTCTGATTGACAATCTCACCACGTTTTCCGATGCAAAGTCCCATCACCGCGCCAACGAATTCAGCCTTGGTGATGATGGTGGCTTTGATATAGGGTTCTTCGATACGATCCAGCTTGCTGGGATCAGGGAAATCGCTGGGGTTATTTACCTGGAAGTTTTCGCCATTGGTAAGGTAGGCCTGATACGATACGTTGGGAACGGTGGTGATCACCGTCATGTTGAACTCCCGCTCGAGGCGTTCCTGAATAATTTCCATGTGCAGCATGCCCAGGAAGCCGCAACGGAAACCGAAGCCCAGAGCTGCTGATGATTCAGGTTCAAACACGAGAGAAGCATCGTTGAGCTGCAATTTCTCGATGGAGGTGCGCAACTCTTCGTATTCGTCTGTATCCACCGGATAAATACCGGCAAATACCATCGGCTTCACATCTTCGAAACCGGCAACAGCCTGTTGGCAGGGACGGTCAACATGCGTGATGGTATCTCCTACCTTTACTTCTTTCGCATCTTTAATTCCCGAGATGATATAACCTACATCGCCGGTTTTCACCACATCGCGTGGAGATTTATCAAGGCGAAGGATACCGATTTCGTCGGCATGGTAATCTGAACCGGTAGCGACGAATTTTACATGATCGTTCTTGTGAATCTCACCTTCCAGCACCTTAAAGTAGGCGATAATACCGCGGAAAGAGTTGAATACGGAGTCGAAGATGAGGGCCTTTAACGGTGCCTGAGGATCACCTTTCGGTGCCGGAATCCGTTCAACGATCGCACGGAGGATATCATGTACGCCCATCCCGGTTTTTCCTGAAGCGGCAAGAATCTCTTCACGATCGCAACCCAGCAGATCCACGATTTGATCTTTCACCAGTTCGGGTTCAGCACTCGGAAGGTCGATTTTATTGAGAATCGGAATGATGGTAAGGTCATTTTCCAGTGCCAGGTATAGATTGGAGATGGTCTGCGCCTGAATACCCTGCGCGGCATCCACAATCAGCAAAGCTCCTTCACAGGCAGCAATGGATCGGGAAACCTCATAGCTGAAGTCTACGTGACCCGGCGTATCGATCAGGTTCAGGATGTATTTTTTGCCGTCCAGTTCATAATCCATCTGAATGGCATGGCTTTTAATCGTAATGCCACGCTCACGCTCAAGGTCCATATCGTCCAGTACCTGGGCTTGTAAGTCCTTCTTCGACACGGTATTCGTATACTCCAGCAGGCGGTCGGCCAGGGTGGATTTCCCATGGTCGATGTGGGCGATGATGCAGAAATTGCGGATTTGCTCCATAAGTTGTGCAAAAGTACGAAATCGGGGGGTGCCGGAACAGACTTTATTTCGACGGAAGGTTGAATTGTTCTTTTCAGGAACCGAGAAAGAAAAAGAGATAAGGGCTTGCATAATTTATAATTGTAAATCAATAGTTTGAGATTTTCTTTAAATTTACCTGCAACCGAAAAAGGGAAACTCCCATCTATGTCTTTACCGATCCATAGCGCAATGACCGATGAGCAACTGCTTGAAGCTATACTTCGTCAGGACGCCAAAGCTCAACGGCTTCTGTACGAAAGGTTTGCGCGGAAAATGTTTGGGGTTTGCCTGCGGTACACCCGAAACAGGGAGGAGGCGGAAGATTATCTTCAGGATGGATTCCTGAAAGTCTTTCAAAAGTTAAGTTCTTTCAAAAATGAGGGTTCCCTGGAGGGATGGATCAGGCGGGTCATTGTCAATACCTGTCTGGGTAATATCCGGCAACAAAAGTTGCAATGGAATGACCTGGGTGAGGCGAATGAACCGATGGAAGCGGCGGTTGCCATTGATAAACTGCAAACTACCGATCTGCTGGAGCTGATTCGTCAGCTGCCGCCCGGTTTCAGGACGGTCTTCAACCTTTACGCCATCGAAGGGTATTCGCATAAGGAAATAGCCGAATTGCTCAATATCACTGAAGGAACAAGTAAGTCGCAGTTTGCGAGGGCAAGAGCAAGTCTCGCAGATAAATTATCAGATTTGGAAAAGGAAAGGGGTCTCCTTGCGACCCATAAAGAATAAAATGAATCGTCTCGAAGATAAATTTAAAGATGCCTTCGATCACTTCGAACCGGAAGTGGATCCATCGGTATGGGCGAAGATCAGCGCAGAGCTGCCATCTTCACCGGCGTCTTTAAACGATGGCGGTTCATCAGCTGCAGTAAAGGGTATTGTGGCAAAACTGGGTGTGAAGGGTATTGCAGCCCTGATAACGGCAGCAGCGATCGCTGTCTCTGCTCTGTATTATTTCAGCGGCCAAAAGAAGGATTCCCGTCCGGATGGGCTGCAGGTTGAGTCACCGGTTTCAATTGAGCAGTCGGCCCCGGATGTTCCGGTTGCTGCTGAGCCTTCTGCCGGGGATTTGAATATCAGTGAACAAGTTCCGGCATCTTCGTCCTCAGAGGCGATTTCCGGAGGCACCGCTCCCGTCACCACCAATGAAAATACTTCGGGTATTGTCGCTCCAACAGTGGCGGTACCCAATGCGTCGACCGGATCCAATAAAACCGACAACGGGGAATCTGCCTACCAGCAGAAATCCCCGGGGTCGGCTGCCGTATCCGCTCCTGTATCCAACCCGGTTCAGCAAGCAGGTTCATCAATACCTGCTCCTGAACAGGCGGTTATCAACAATAAGATATCGCCGGTTTTAATTGTGTCATCTGTCACTGGTTTTGCACCTTTTACTGTGACAGCGATGACCAACCAGCAGGGACGCAAAGCCGACTTTGATTTCGGTGATGGTTCCGCAAAGGCAGATCAGTTATCGGCCACCCATTCTTATCAGGAACCGGGTGAATATACGCTCACCTGTACGGTGGACGGAATTACACTCCGGAAGACGATAACGGTTATCGGAAAAATACCTACGGCCTTCAGCCCCAATGGCGATGGATTAAATGATCGCTTTGAACTAGAGAATTCGGCAGGTATTCAGCTTGAAATCAGAATCTTTACCAGAAATGGCAAGCTGGTTTATTCCGGCAAAGGAGTGGAGATCAGCTGGGATGGATTGCTGCCGGATGGACGTCAGGCAGAAGCCGGAACCTA
>JBIIHN010000271.1:0-3585 GCA_044235745.1 Bacteroidia bacterium | reverse complement strand
GAAGACGTACCGGGCGGTGCCACTGCGTATATGCTTCAACAGGTTCTGGAGATACAAGGAGGATTCCGACATCTGGACGCTGAACCGCGCACATTATCAGCGAAAGAACATCGACCGGCATATGGCTCAGACGGAGATTACTACTCGAAACCCTCCGCAGAAGATGTTTTTGATGTAATATACGGCATGATGCACCAAAGCAATCCATCTGCATTCCCATCCATCTACTAACGATACGTATATACTAAATGACGTTTAACAAAGTCACTGAATCCGTATCCCGCTATGATCATCTGGAATCCATGTCGCCGGGTGATCTTCTTCGAAGTATCAATAAAGAAGATGCAACTGTGCCCGCAGCGGTTGAAAAGGCGCTGCCCCATATTGAATCTGCTGTTGCAGCCATACTTCCAAGAATGAAACAGGGCGGCCGGTTGTTTTATCTGGGTGCCGGAACCAGTGGAAGACTGGGTATAGTAGATGCCTCCGAATGTCCTCCTACATTTGGCGTACCACATGGTCTGGTCATTGGTTTGATTGCCGGCGGAGATGCTGCGATCCGTAAAGCTGTAGAGTTTGCGGAAGATAGTCTGGATCAAGGCTGGAAAGACCTCCAGGAGCATCTGATTGGTGAAAATGACAGCGTAATTGGTATTGCAGCATCAGGCTCCACACCATATGTGATCGGTGCCCTCGAAAAATGCAATCAGCAGGGTATACTTACCGGTTGTATCACCTGCAATCCGGGAAGTCCTTTATCAAAGGTGGCTCAATACCCGATAGAAGTAGTAACAGGTCCGGAGTTCGTAACGGGAAGTACACGCATGAAAGCCGGTACAGCCCAGAAGCTGGTCCTTAATATGATTTCCACCACCCTGATGATTGGATTAGGAAGAGTAAAAGGCAACCGGATGGTTGACATGCAGCTCAGCAACAATAAACTGATTGACAGAGGTACCCGCATGGTAATGGAAGCAACCGGTCTCAGCGAAAAAGAATCCAACGAATTACTGATAACCGCAGGCAGCGTTAGAAAAGCAATAGCTGTTTTCAACGGAGAATAATTTTTTCATACTGATTATACGCCAGATTATTTTTTCGGTGTAACAAGGCTTTTGCGCTGATCGTATGTACCTTCGCATTGATAGCAATTTCTCATGCAGGACATTGAACCCTTCTATTCGTGGCGACATCTCTACATATCTGCAGAGGATGAATGGTCACCTTTTTTCGGAAGGGAATACAGTGAGTTTGAATATTCGAACACAGTTTACAACTATTATATCCATCCGCAATGGGATGATTTTGGGTCGAACACGCTGTACATGAAAACCCTTTATGCAGATTACGAAACCGGCTTTGCCATCCTTGAATTTATCGGCGAATGGAATGATGCCATCAATAACGACATCATGTTACTAAAGCGTGATGTGGCAGATGACATGATTGCCCGGGGAATAAATAAATTTATTCTGATCGGTGAAAACGTGTTAAACTTCCATGCTTCTGATGATTGTTATTACCAGGAATGGTTTGAAGATGTTGAAGATGGCTGGGTCGTTGCATTAAATTTCAGGCAACATGTCCTTCAGGAATTTGAAAAAAGCTGCATTGACTACTATATAGTTTATGGAGGTGAATTAAACGAATTGCGCTGGAGGATGTATCAACCTCAGCAATTATATGAAAAAGTGAACATGGTGATTAGCCATAGATTGGCATAATTTCATCATTTTTCATTTCTCATTTCGTATTTTTACAACATCTGATGAGAAGTTCTATTTTACATATTCTTCAGATGGCACTGGTTTGCGTAGTATTCCTGAGTGCCGAACCCGGAAAAAAGAAAAGTTTCCGGGAGGGAAAAGCATCCTATTATGGTCGTGAATTTGAAGGAAGAAAAACTGCAAATGGAGAAATTTTCAGAAACGCTGACTTTACCGCGGCACACCGCACCCTGCCATTCAACTCACTGATCAGAGTAACAAATCTAAAAAACAAACTTTCGGTAACAGTCAGGGTCAATGATCGTGGACCATTTGTACGAACCAGGATAATTGATTTGTCAGAAGCAGCCGCGCGACGTGTTGGCAGTTATCAGCATGGTCTTGCCTCGGTGCGTATTGAAGAGCTCAACCTGTTGCGAAAAAACAATGATATAGACAGCATCTTTACCTGTGAAGATGTTCTTGATTGCCTCGGAAATCCGGATCGTCTCAAGGGATATTCGCTCTCTTTATGGCGCACAACGAACATCATTCACATGTTATATGTCGCCAATGAGCTTTACCTGCATGAAGATGTAGAGAAAGTCAACATTGTTGGATTAGGAACCGGAGAAAACAGATTGTATCATCTGGTTATTTCCGGATTTCAAACCAAAGCTAAGGCAATTGCCGGTATCGACTACTATGAGCGCAAAGGTTTTATGAAAGTTAAAATCCTAAGCTAACCCGCCTTTTCTCTCACTCCTCTTCCGCAAAAAAACCTCGAATGCCTGTTGATCAGCCGCGAAGGTAATATCCGATAATGAAATACTTTCAGGGTGAATCCACCTGAAGTTCTCCACCCCATTCTCTTCCGGTAAGCTATAATCATCTCTGAATCGCGCGATCAATTCATCATCAGCGTCCACCATGTAGTATATTCCGATTACCTGATGCTCTTCATTGAAAGCTGATTGAATAAACACGGATGTTGTATGCAGATGTTCCCCTAATTGAAGACTAACCCCCAGTTCTTCCCGTATTTCCCGCATCAGGCAATCTGCAGGTCCCTCTCCAAACTCCAAGCCTCCACCGGGAAACTTTCGCATAAAGGTGTTAAAGTGAAATTCTTCCGCCAACAGCACTTCATCCCAGTTACGATGAATTAAGCCATATACACGAATGATAAATCTCTTTATTGGCATAATCTCATATTTTCTTACACTGCAATTTTACCAAAATCAAAGGTCCGCCCTTCCTGATTTCTCAAAAAACACCAGGAAAAATAAATCCAGCCCTAAAATTCCTGATAAAAAGTCTGTTTTCTTGCAAAGCAACCCGTGTATACCTTTTCAACAGTCATCCGTACAAATCTGTAAAAACGAGGATAAAAATCAATCATTCTCAATTTGTCAAGATATAAATTGACTTAAACCCATAAAAGAAATGAGAAAACTATTGATGATATGCGGAGTCATTATGTTGATGGCATCCTGCAGTAAGGACGAAGGAACGGACACACCGGCCAATGACAACATCGGCAATGGTCCGGGGACGGTACCTTCAACCTTTACACAAAAAGTACTGATGGAAGTATTCACCGGTGCCGGTCAGGCGCAAAGCACGGATGGTTTCGCTAAACTCAACACCATCCTATCTGCGAATTCATCAAAAGCCATTCCGGTACATATTCACTTTGCAGATGGGATGGAAATTGCGCAATACACTTCCCTTAGTACGGCATTCGCCAACGGCAATCCGATGACGATACCCTCTGCTATGATCAACCGTATTCCATCATTAAGCTCAGTTATACTCAACAGAACTCAATGGCAATCCAACTTTGATGTACATAAAACAAAGTCTGCCAAATGCGGAA
>JBIIHN010000270.1:0-3591 GCA_044235745.1 Bacteroidia bacterium | reverse complement strand
GATTCCATCACGGTAACAGTGAACCCCAAGCCGATGAACCCATCGATTGCTATCACATACATTCCGAATGCAGCACATCAGTTAACGGCTTACGAGCCCAGTGCCATCCGTTATAACTGGTCAAACGGAGTAACCGGATCTTCTGTATCGATTGCAACAGCACAATCACTCACCGTTTCTGCAACCAATGCATTCGGATGCACCTCCGGCACCACCAGTATGACAACCACCGGAGTAAATCCGCGCACCTGCATCACTCCAAATATGCTGACTGTATACAACACCAGCGACACCACTACCATGCTGGGATGGAATCCTGCCATCACCGGTGAGCGCTATGTTATCCGTTACTGGGCATCAGGTTCATCTACAATCAACATGAAGGAATTACCGGGAACAGCGTCAACTTTGCGCATCAACAACCTTCAACCCGGCACCCTTTACTTCTGGAATGTTGAGTTGATATGTCAGTCAGGTAATTACACCAGTGCAAATTCGAGCTTCCGCACATTGGCAACCCCGCTTTATTGCGGATCTACACCCCAGCATCTTCGTACAGAAAACATAGCTGTAGCAAAGGCCAATGTACGCTGGTACAACACGACTGCTGATAATTTCTCTGTACGATTCAGAGAGGCCGGGTCCGTTACTTATCAATACGTGAATATCAACGGCGCCTTAGGTGCTACCGGCGCAGAATTATCTAACCTGAAGCGCAACACCACCTACGAGTGGCAGGTGAACAGTACCTGCAGCGGATATACCAGTCCATATTCTATCAGTGAGTTCTTTACCACACTCGACACCTGTGGACTGATTCGCGATATAACAATGGACGTTATCAATATTACAAACGCTACAGTTCGCTGGTCTTCCAATTCTGCAATGGATACGGTGCGCATCCGCGTGACGGATTTGCTCACGAACGACCAACGTTTCCGTACTGTTGTGAACACATCACAAGTCAACACTTTCCAGTTGCGAGGTTTACGCCCAAATACTACCTACAGTATCGAATTCCGCGGGAAGTGTAACGGACGTGCAGGTTTATGGTCATCCCCAACTACGTTCACTACATTAAACGGAACTGCTCGTATCACCGATGACAATCCGCTGGGACTTCATGCATTTCCGAATCCGACCAGTGACTTCCTTACATTAACATTCGAATCGGAAGATGAATCTGACTACATTGTAAAAGTATGTGACATGACCGGAAGAGAACTGGTTCAACAAGTACGCACAGCATACACTGGCACTACGGCCACTGAAATACCAGTAAATAATTTCGCGAAAGGCGCATATTTACTGATCGTTCAAAAAGGAACGCTGCGTAGCCAATTCAGGTTTACTGTTCAATAACAAATCATACAAATCCCTCGAAGCGAAAGGCTGTCTGCATGCAGACAGCCTTCGTTTTTATAACGGAATTCAATTTGCCGGATATAAAAGATAGGCTGACCGGATCTTTTTAAATTTTTCAAGCTCCGGCTCCCAGGATTTTCGTATATCCGATTCCGTTAACCCCTCTCTGATCTGTCGGGCCAGCAAGTCAGTACCTGCAAGCTTATTAAAGAAATCATTGAAAAAGGAGTTTTTATCCGGGCAGGCATTGTAGGCCTTTATAAGCCACTTCAACTCAAGGCGGCTATAACGGTTGCTCTTTGCATCAGCCGAAAGATTTTCCCCTGTGCATTCCACATCTTTGAACGGAGGATTCAATGCTTTCCCGGGCAAACTGACCGGTGTAAACCTGAAATCTCCCGACAAATTACCCGGAAATCCATAACACTGAAAAGGCAAACCGGTTCCACGTCCAAGACTAACATTCGTTCCTTCAAATAAGCAAAGTGAAGGATAAAGGCGAATGGAAGCTTGATTCGGCAAATTGGGAGATGGAGGAACCGGTAAAACATATTCATCACTATGCCTCCAGTTCTTCATCCGAACAACTTTCAGACGGCACTCATTGGTGGTCGACAACCACTTCTCGCCAATTAACATTCCGGCATACTCTCCAATGGTCATTCCATGAACAACCGGTATTGGTTGCATCCCCACAAAAGAAGCATATTTTGGATCCAATACCGGACCATCGGCATAGTGACCATTCGGATTCGGCCGATCGAGTACCAGGATCTCCACCTGATGATCAGCACAGGCCTCCATCACATATTGCAGGGTACTTATGTAAGTATAAAAACGAGCGCCCACATCCTGAATATCAAAAACCACGATATCAATTCCCTTCAAATCATCGTCAGATGGTTTCTTATGATTCCCATACAACGACACTACTCTCACACCAGACTTCTTATCTATTCCGTCTGCAACTGACTCTCCGGCTTCCGCCTCCCCTCTGAAACCATGTTCGGGGGCAAAAACCAATGTGAGATTAACTTTCAAAGATTTCAACGAATCAACCAAATGTGTTTTGCCGATAATGCTGGTAGGATTAGCAACCAGAGCGACGGTCTTACCGGTGAGCAATGGCAGGTATTCAGACGTTTGGTCTGCACCCGTTTGCACTTTCTTTTCTAGGGCAACACCACTTTTTACAGGCATCTGAGCGCAGGAAACAACAGCACTTAAAAAAAGCACCGGAAAAAGATAAACTTTCGGAAGTCCCGAAAGATGCGTTTTAATGACAGACAAGCGTTTCAAAACACTCATTCGATATGAATAACTAATTTCGCAGCAAGTTTAATCAATTGATGTCAATATCCCTGCCAAAATTTATTTCAAAAAGAATATTGCGTTCGGGTAACCTTAAAGAAGGAGCAACCGGTCCGGTGATTCGTATTGCGACAACAGGGATTGTACTGGGAGTAATGGCCGTTGTACTTTCTATTATGGTCGTTACCGGATTCAGAAGTGAAATCACGACCAAGGTAAAGGGCTTTGTTGCCGACTTCCGAATATCCGCTTTCAACAATAACGAGTCATTTGAAGAAGCGCCCATCGCACTGCCACCGGATATTTTACAATCGATAAAAGGAGTGTCTGAAGTTCAGCATCTGCAGTCATTCATTTTGAAAGCAGGAATTCTCCGAACAGAAAATGACCTGCAAGGAGTTGTACTGAAAGGAATCACCGCTGACTTCAAAAAAGACTTTTTTCAGAAATACATCACATCCGGAAATTTCCCAACATACAGTGACACTTCCGCATCTACTAATATATTAATCAGTGAAAGTCTTGCGAAAAAACTGACTTTGAAAACCGGCGACTCATTTCTCGTTTTTTTCATTCAAAACGACCGCAAAGTCAGAAAGGTAAAAGTTGAAGGCATTTACAAAACAGGACTGGGAGAAGAATTCGATGATTTGTATGTGTTGTGTGATGCTAACCTGCTTCGACGTATAAACAACTGGGAAGCAGGAAAGGTATCAGGATATGAAGTATTCACAAAAAAAGGCACCAATGAAGAAGTGGTTTTCGGTGAGTTATATAATCGTGCAGGATACAATTATAACACTCAAAGTGCCAGGCAGCTTTATCCGCAGATGTTTAACTGGCTTGAACTTCAAAACCTGAATGTTTTAGTGATTATTGCCCTTATTACGCTGGTAGCAGGCGTAACAATAATCT
>JBIIHN010000269.1:0-3595 GCA_044235745.1 Bacteroidia bacterium | reverse complement strand
CTTTTTATCCTTCAAGTATTCAGTTGAGTATAAGGTTTCAAGTACTCCTTTTGTGCCGATCAGATTTCCAAGGTAGAGTATACGGATTTTGTTTCCGGCTTTTTGAACCTTGGGGATTGTATAATTTCCCCCATTCGGAATGACATAAATATACTTGTCGGGTATCAGCCAGTTGAATAGATTTCTGAGGTTATGACCTAATACTATTTGTGCATCAACACGACTGTGTACTTTTCTTACCGTCCATCGCGCGAACCACGGAGCCTTATTGTACCAGTTCAGGAAATTTCCTCCCCTCAGGTGTGAGATTACTTTTCTTTTAAAAAGTTTGGCGATCACAATAAAAACCGCATCTCTGATATACCCAACTGTGGTTTGACCTGCAGGGATATACATCATGGCATCCGGATGTTGCTTCAGTTTTTTCCAGAGATCAGCGTATTGTTTAAAGGCCAGGTAAAAATTGCCAAAATCGATTTTTCCCAAGGTGCTGATGTCACGGTGATCGGATAAGTCAACATGAATTAAATTAAACTCATCCTTGAGTTTTGAATTTAATATGATCTGACAGGCTACCGAGGGGCCAATGTATGGTGGTGGTAGTTTACCCAGAAACAGTATAGTGGTTTTCGCCATTTCAGAATTGTTTTTCTCGCGGTAACAAAGCATATGCATATACACAATACAACAAGTAAAGGTAGGGTGCATAGAGTGTAGGCATTGTAGTGAGTGAATATAAATAGATCGTCAAAACTGTGCACAAGACCAGAAATTTGTCCGCCAGATTTTTCATGGCAAACGCCTTGATGGTCATGGCGATCATGAATAGTAAATAAAGTGTAAGTCCGATGATACCCGACAGAAAGAGATTACGAACGTAATCACTGTGCATGCCAAGTCCCATCATCACAAATGCATCCTTGAAGCCTGAGAAAGAAACACCAATCATTTGATTCAGTACAGGCATCTGCTGCCAGATTTCAAAATACTTTTCCCAACGGGTCATTCGTCCGTTTCCGAGTGTTTCGATGCTTTTTTCACCTTCAACTACATTGATCTCCTTTTCAACCAGGGGTTGCAGCATTTGGTTGTAAATATCCTCTGCGAAGAAGGGAATGAAGATGGTTGAAAATGCCAGAACAAAAAATACTCCTTTGAAGTTGCGAAGATTAAAGGCCATCAGCATTCCCACCACCATGATGAAATTTCCCCAGGTCGCGACATGTTTGATGGCATTCATAACCAGTAGTCCGTAAATAATACCGCCCACCACCCATAGCGGACTGATGGATTCAAGATAAAACCATTTGTTTCGGGTGATTAAATGGGCTTTCTCCCGAAAGTAACTTACGGAGGTGTTTTTTGAAATAAAATAGTAGAAAATGATAATCAAGGATCCAATACAATAAATGGCATAGTTCATTACATCTCCATACCCTCCTCGCAGGCGGTAGCCAAATCCTCTTCCCTTCATATATTCAATGGCAATCGGGTTAAAGAGATATTCATACATGAGCATGCAAAACGGAAAAATTGAGGCAATGAGAAAGGTTGTACATATACCCAACAAATCCGTTTTATCCTGAATAAACCTGCGGCAGTAGGCGAACAGGAATAAAGGAATGATGTACTTAATAGAGTCTCCCAGCGAAACCACACTGAGCTGTATAGAATACATTGCGACACAGTTTATAATAACCAATAAACCCCATCCCCAAAAGGGAATATCCACATTGGACTTCACTGCAGGTTTTAATGTTTTACTGGTAAGACTGAATGTGATAAGCACTGGAGTAAGAAAACCAATGATGTAAAGAGGGGAGGTAAGTACAGACACCTCCTTCAATTCATAAAAGTTATCAGAAATGGGCCGTATAAGGATGAGAATAATGAACCAACGCTTGGAAAGCGGTAGGGATTTATACCATGCCAGCCATTCTTTAAAGTTCATCTTTATTGTTGTTCAGATATTCGTATGGCTTCCAGGAAGCCTGCTGCACTCTTTTCAAGGCTGGCTTTTTCCAAAAGCCATTGCCTAGCGTTTTCACCCATTTCTCTGCAGAATTCAGGATGCTCCAGCAGTTTATTCAGTAGAGATATTACATGTGATGTATCTCTGTAATCTACTGCATATCCGGTTATTCCCTCTTTAATCAGATCATACGTAGCTCCGGCATTGATGGAGGAAAGCACAGGCAGGCCTGCTGCCATAGCTTCATTCAGGGTTAGACCCCAAACATCAAAGTCGGTTTGAAACAAAAATACATTGCTTTTCGCCAAAAAACGGGGGAGATCCTGTTTTTGGAGAAAACCATGGAATTTTACGTGGTTTTCGAGATTTAGTTCGGCTGATTTTTGTTCCAGCTCAACTTTGCTTTCGCCGTCACCAACAATGTCCAGTATCACATCATCTCTCATCTGGGTGAGCTTCTTCATTAATTCCAGAAGGAGGTCTACGCGTTTTCTGCGAACCAGATATCCGATATAAAGCAGATGGTGTTTTCCGTCGTTGTACCCACTACCCTCATTGACACGTATTAGTTGTGTTTCTTTGATGAAGAACCCGGGATCGGAGGTGTTCATGGCGATGGCAATTTTATCCGGAGGTACTCCCAAGGAGACAAAGTACTCCTTCGCTTTTGAGCCGTAGGCAATAAATGCCGATGCTCCTCGGATCAGTATACTTCTTTGTATTTTTCTGAGGAAACTGTCGTTACGGCCCTTTTTCAGAATTGAGCCGGCCCAGATAATGTAGGGCGCTTTTTTAAAGATGGAGCGAAAGAATAGGCGTAAGGTGGCAGGAGAAAATCCGATAACGATCGTTCTGTACGGATGGTACTCTTGTAATATCTGGCCAAGTCCCTTATAGCCGAAGACCGTTCTTTCTGTATTTTCTGCAGAAGTATAAACACCTCCCTCCAGAATTTTAAAATTGAAGCCTGCATCTTCCAGATGGGTTTTTGATAGTCGCCTGCTGTAACCTTCTGCGCCGAATACCACCAGTAAATCCATACCTTCTGCCCTTAGCTGCCTGTTTAATTCTTTGAACAGTGCAAGGCGATAAGGATTGGGGACATTGGTGACGATAAGTATTCTTTTCATTGCACTTACATCCATTTATTAAACCAGGCCATGAGAAAGTATATCGTCCACATATCATTACTGCTTTCTGTTCTTCCGCTGCGTAATTCCTGCAGTTGTTTCCTGAGCATACTTTCGTTGAAATACCCCGTGTTTGAACAGAATTCCTTGAGATGACTGTCAATATAATCGGCCATCATGTCGCCGGCCCACTCTTTTAATGGAACACAGAACCCCATCTTTTTCCGGTATAGTGTTTCGTGATCAAGTATTTTCTCAAATGATTTTTTGAGGATGTACTTTGGTATGCCGTTTTTTATTTTGTGAGCCGGTGGGATAGAAAGTGCAAGGTCAGCAAATGAATTGTCGAGGAACGGACAACGGACTTCGATACTATGTGCCATGCCTAATTTATCCATTCGGTGCAGGTATCGTGTTGGTATTTGCTGCCGGTAACCGAGAAAGGACATCCAGTCAAGATGACCAAGGTGAGGATATTTGGTTTTGTAAGTTT
>JBIIHN010000268.1:0-3603 GCA_044235745.1 Bacteroidia bacterium | reverse complement strand
CCACACATTTGCTGGAAAACCTGATGCTGACGCCGGAGCAGTTAATTCAAAAACTGGAAGCAGTGCAGCAACGTGATTCCATGAATAAAGCATTCTAGTTGATCAAACAATGTCAGAAAAGAAGCTGAATAAACGAGAAAAGTTCGCTGCAGCGCAGACGAAAGCCGGTAAGAGTCGATCGGAACAACCGGATAAAACACCAAACTGGTGGGCCTGGCTTCCCGCTGTGCTTGGATTTCTGGTCTATGCCAATACCCTTGGGTTTGATTTTGCATTGGATGATTATGCCGCCATTCTTGAAAACAACAGCACCAAAAGAGGATTAGCGGCGATAGGAGAGATATTCAGCACTTCCTATCGTTATGGATACCTGATGCTGGCCGATGATCTCTACAGGCCCTTGCCCAAAGCAATATACGCGGTGTTGTGGGAGTTCTGGCCGGATAACGCATCCCCGGGTCATTGGTTGAATGTTTTGTTGTATTCTTTTACCTGTTTCCTTTTGTTCAGATTTTTATCACATTGGTTTCCCAGGCATAAAAAAACAGCATTGATCGCTGCTGTACTTTTTGCAGTGCATCCTCTGCATACCGAAGTAGTGTCGAATATTAAAAGTATGGATGAAATTTTGGGCTTCATACTTGGTATACTGAGTCTGCACCTTTTTCTCTTGCACCTTCGGGATCATAAAAAGAGCCATCTGGTTCTTTCTATGGTCTTACTTTTTCTGGCCTGTTGCAGCAAGGAAAGTTCAATTACTTTTTTGTTGATTTATCCGTTGTTTGGCTGGTTTGCACTCGATATTAAACCTTCAAGGCTTCTTGCTTCCGTTGCTTTTCTATTAATGCCGGTACTGGCTTTTCTCTTCATCCGTTACCAGATTCTATATAGTGACAAGGCCATTCTTCCCGGACCTCCTTCCGTTGCTGATAATATGTTGAGTGCAGCAAAAGACCCGCTGACAAGAATTGCAGGTGCTGTTGCTATGCTCGGATATTACGGCCTGAAACTGGTGTTCCCCGTTGGTTTAAGCTTTGACAGGAGTTATCCGGAGATGACTCCTGCGAGTCCGGGTTCATTGGAGTTTATAATGAGTGCTGCCATTTTTACCGGGTTACTTATTGCAGCTATAAGAGGGTTGCGCAGTAAATCAATGTACAGTCTTGCGCTATTGTCATTTTTTATTCTGGTGAGTGTGCCATCGAATATATTTGTTTTGATTGGAACGCATTATGGTGAACGATTGATGTATGCTCCATTGTTTGCGTATTGTTTGTTGTTGGCATTGGTTATTGAAGCTGCTGAACGAATATTAAAAAAGTCAACTGATCATATAAACGAATTTTCTCCGATGACAGCAGGGATTACCGGCGTACTGGTTTTGGTGTTTTCGGGAATAACCATCAGCAGAAATCCGGTCTGGAAGGATAATGGAACATTGTATGCCAGCGGACTTGTTTCGGCTCCTAACTCTTCAAGAGTACATTATTATCAGGGATTATGGCTGAATAAACCCGAAAAGTATCCTGCTGCATCGAGAGATAGTGTGTCGAAGGAAGCAATCTATCATCTGAAAAAATCAGTGGAGTTATATCCGGCATTCAGTGATGCATGGACACAGTTGGGAGTGGCCTATTATCGTAAAAATGCTTTTGACTCTGCTTTTACGGCCTATCAGGAAGCCTTAAAGTATAATCCGTACGATCCGGTTACGTTGAATAATCTGGGGTCGGTTTATTTTTCTACGAATAAGTTCGATGAAGCATTAAAGATGTTTCTTGAGGCGATCAGGTATAAACCGGATTATGCGGATGCCTTGATGAATATAGGTAGCTGTTATGGCGCGGGACAGAAGTATGATCTTGCGATTACTTATTTTCAAAAAGCCGTTGCGGTAGATCCTTCAATGAAGCAAGCGTATTACTTTTTGGGAATAACATATCGGAATATCGGGAACGAAACCCTGGCGGTTCAATATCTCAATAAAGCAGCATCGCTCCCGTAAAGGTTGGTTATAGCTCCTTGCTCAGTTGCCGCTCTAATTCTTCCGGAGTGATGTTATAGCGTATTTCTCCGTCAATAGCCATGGAAATGGTGCCTGTTTCTTCCGAAACAATTATAGAAATGGCATCACTTTGTTCAGTAATTCCAAGTGCTGCCCTATGCCGCATTCCATAATGAGCCGGGATATCGGTGTTTTCTGTGACCGGTAAAACGCATCGGGCTGCCTTGATTTTATTGTTTTCTATGATTACGGCACCATCATGCAATGGACTGTTTTTAAAAAAAATGCTTTCGAGCAATCGCTTGGACACTTCCGCATCCATGATATCACCTGTGCTTTCATAAAATTTCAAATCACTGGATCGCGTCAGTACGATAATTGCACCCGTTTTATTTTTTGACATCGAAGTACACGCCTTTACAATAGGAGCAACATTCGGAGGTGTAATTCTTGGTGCTTGAAAGTTCCAGGATAAAAGCTTGCGTGTCCAGCTGTCTTTTGATGTGAAACTGTTTGTGCCGAGCAGCAAAAGGAATCGCCGAACCTCCTGCTGAAAGACGATAATCAGTGCCAGAACGCCAACGCTCATAAATTGACCCAGTAATGCACCTAAAAGTTGCATGTCAAGTATTTTAACGAACAGCCACCACAAGACATATATGGCGATAATACCCACAAAAATATTCATGGCCGCTCCGCCTTTCAGGAGCTGGTACATTTTAAATAATAAAAAGCCGACAATCAGGATATCGAGAATATCAAGCAACCTGACACTGAGAAATCCAAAGTGAAACAACTCCATGAGTAGCTTTTTGTCAAAAGTATAAAAATCCGCCTAAAAGGTAAAATTGCTATCCAGTCGGAATCGATAAGGGCGAAGAGCGTCTGCTCCTGCATAATCAACGCCGATTCTTGGACCGGTGATAATTTGTTGATCCTTTACTATTATTCCTTTGTCTTCTATAAAAATTTTATCACCGGATAAACTAATGCCTGAATGAGAATAATGAATACCCATAGCCTGAGAGAGTGTGCCCGGACCCGAAGAAAACCCTTTCGTAGAGATGGGTTTATTCCGCCTGGTCTCCATGAATTTTATGCCATCGATCGGAAAAACTGCTCTGATTAAAACGGCATGAGGAACCCCTTCTTCATTTGTCACGACATTAAAAAGTGAGTGGATACCGTAAATCAAATAAACATAAGCTACTCCTCCGCCGGCATACATGATCTCAGTCCTTTCTGTGCGTCTCCCACCATAGGCATGTGATGCCCGATCTGTTTCACCGGCATAAGCTTCTGTTTCGGTGATAATTCCCATGCAGCGCTTTTTGTGGAATTGTGTGACCAGAACTTTCCCAAGTAATTCCCGGGCTATCAGCACTACATCTGTTCTTCTGTAAAAATCTAAATCCAATTTCATTCGCTTTCAGGTGCGGCAATTCTTCCGGTTAGGTCAGTGGTAAGTTCACCTGCGTCCAACAGCCATCTGATAGCAGCTTCCAGTGTTTCCTTCGGTATACCCGGAAAATGGGGAGGGATATTATCCGGCGGCAGGGGCTGGATAGCTAAAAGTTTTCTGAGACGTTTTAAAAGCG
>JBIIHN010000267.1:0-3615 GCA_044235745.1 Bacteroidia bacterium | reverse complement strand
TTCAAGCCGAACCGACGCAGTACTCTTGCCGCAATTTCGGTTTGGACCTTCCTCCTCCACATCAATCACCAGCGGTAAATCCGGCCTATGCCCGTCTAAGGTACGCAACAAGTGACGCGCCTGCGCCACACCGTCTTCGCCAAAGCGGAAGAAATGATAGCAACCCCATTTGAGTCCTGCCCACCCGGCCGCCTTGCGATGTTGATGAAAACGATAGTCGACACCATTAACACCCATTGAACTTCGAAGAAAAACGAATGCGAAACGCTGCGCTTTGATGCGTTCGAAATCAACCGGGCCGCTGTAATGTGATACATCCACTCCATGTATTTCACCCGGTGGTATGCGGTAAGGCCGCGAAGAGCCGGTGTCAAAATAATAAGAACCCTGAAACCACCAGAATAACATCAGCATGCACACAAGTGCGAAGAGCGCAGCGATGATGATAAAGAATTTCATTGGGTATATCCCTTCGTATTATATTGAGTGCCCGGGCATCGTACTTCGGCTCTGCCGGCTATTTAAACTGTGAATGTACGAAGTATTGCAGGCAAGTTACCTAATGCAGAAAAATAAAGACGCACTTTACAACCTCCCCAAAGAACGCATAGGTTACCACCGTCGATTATGTTCAATTCCTCCGGATGATTCGCCCTGCAGGAGTAAACATTTTTCTTAGGCCCGTCGTGGTTCCACCTGAATTACGCATATCAGATGCACCGGAATTTTCAATGTAAAAATCATTTTTATGCACTTGTGTCAGTATCCCGAAAAAAGCACCCAGTGTCAAAAAGGAAAAACTGAGTCGCGCAGCGTCAACCAGTTGGGATAAATACGACTATCGCATTTGTAGCCAGGCCTGGAGAAAATTAATTCGGAAGGATCACCTTCTTCTAAATCACGGACAAATGCATCCTCCTCGCAATCATAGAAAAAGATAGAATCATACGGATAGGGTCGCCGGTGCTTTAGAATTCTTAGCTGAGCGATCTTGTGATTCCATAACTTCTCAGGGGCTCTGCAAAAAGCGAAGATGGTATCTATAGGCAAATGATCGCAACCCTCCTTCTCAATATGCCCGATATTAAAAAAAGAGGGGTCGGGCTCCCGGGTGTGATCTAAATTATGTCTGTTATTTGACATGACCACAACAATTGATTTTCGCAGACAAAGTTCCTTCAGCTTTCTGTAAAAATCGTTTACCAGCAAGGTGCGCATTGCAGGTGGCTCCGCACAGAAGAGAATCTCCGGCCCGTTGATAAAAAAAACGCGAAATTCATCGTTGTCTGCCCTATAGCTGATTTCGTGCAGAACGGCTTCCGCATGAAAAGGATTGGCGGCATGAATATAAACGGGGTAGTTATCCACTTCGGGATGAAAAAAGTGGCCAGTCCAACCATCATAATCGTTCCGCATCAGCTCATACGAATTCTCATTGGGATGCCGTTGTACAATGGAACGGTACATGCGGTCGGCCAGGGCTACTTTATCCCAGTCAAAGGAAAAGAACAGCACCTTTTCATCGCGTGAAACATTCAGCGCGAGATTAATTAATAAGCGATCAGCATAATTACGGGTACCGGTAATCAACACCAGGTTTTCCCGCCGAAAACCCTTCATCCATGTATCAATCGGGTAAAAACCTGTCGGAAAATAAGACTTTCGATCGGGCTTCGAATCGTACCCATCGTTAATGTGGTCTGATATACTGCAAAGAGGTATCGGATCATAGTTAGCATAATGCGCATCCGCCTCTTTGCGTTTAATCAGCTTTTTCAGTGCTTCACACAGCGCATCTTCATTATGAGGAATCTGCTCAACCAGACTCAATATTTTCGAATGAAATCCCATCGTTATGTTTTATAAAAGGCAACGGAAGCGTACTCCTCCGTTCAATCTTATTAGAAATGCTAAAATAGAACGCAGACGGTTTTACGAAAGCGGAGTTGAAAACTATTTCGACTATACGGGTCAAAAGATGAACTGGCTTTAACCAAACCTCTCATACCGGAATAGCTGATCCGGGTTTTGCACCGATCAGGATTGCGGAGCCCGGGAAACAGTATTACGGATAAAATACCGATACTAAAACGGGTCAGAAAGATTACCCTTGTGGGCAAAAAGGAAATCAGTAAATAATACTGTGCGCCCGGTAACATTAAACAAAAGGAATAATATGCCGGGTGTTGAAAACAGATGAATAACAGCACCTTTTTTTATTATTGCGCACATCGAATACCGTTTCATGAATTGTATGTCTTTGGCTGTGTTCATAAAGGATCCAATCAGCCGATTAATTCACCATTTATGAATGTAGACACCTATGCCGTTAAACAATTCTTAATATTCGACATCCATACAACGTTTCTCTTATCCCCAGATTCGGGTAATTTAATGGTATAGATTGATGATAGTAAAAACAAGATCTTACATTCGTCAAAAATTAAACCTGACTAAAAATAAAATTATGAAAAAACATGCACTATTACTGATCTTAATGGTATCAGGCTATGTTGCAACTGCGCAATATGGTCATCGCACCTACAATGTTGACACTGTATCCACAGAGCAATTCAATGACGGATTCATAACAGATATCCTGACATCCGGAGGTCAACCCATCTACGCTGGTGCCGGCTTTGCCAATATGCCCAATACAGCGGGCGTTGTTACTACCCGCTCAAGATTTAATCGTATCGCTTACAATGGGAATCAACTGAGCGGAAATGTATACTATCTCTTTAACGCCGGACCGGAAGTACAAAGCAGATCCAATTCGGTATGTGAACGTGGTACTACCGGATATCTGTTATCGGGAACGGCTTTCAACTCTTCCACCACCGGTGATGTACTCTTATTAAATGCCAATACATCGGGAGCGCTTACTTCTGCCCGTCGTGTAGATATGGCCGGTATCGATGAAGCCTTTTCAACCCGCAAATCCACCAATCTTGCAACCCGTTACTATACCGTTGGTTCAAGCATTACCACCGCCGGATCAGTTAGTCAGGCGTTCATAATGAAACACAATGAGACCGGATCAACCATCGATTGGGTGCGTAAATTTAATCTGCAGTGCAGCGGTGTTAACCGGTTGGCAGAGGCAGTTGCCGTAATTGATGACCCTACATCCGGTAACGTAGTGGTGATCGGCAACATCAACTTCAACGGACTTGCCGGAGGTTGTCAGCAGGCATTCATCGCCCGGTTTACTTCCGCTGGTGTACTGACATGGCTGAGAATTATTAATTCCACATCGATGACAAACATTCAATTGCAAAATATCCGTGCTACTGATAGCCCTCAACAGTATATCATCACCGGTAGTGCGATTGCATCTTCACCTGCCGGTAAACGTCAGGTTTTGTTAATGCGGGTAAATACGTCTAGTGCAGCAGGCCCTTCTACTGTATTCGCCCGTTTAATACGTTCTAACGGCCCTACGCCAAATTACCCTGTACAAAATCAGATCGGATATGATGTAGCCTACCGCAAGGACTCCATCGGAAACATCAGCTATTATATCGCAGGTTCTACTCAATACACTACCGGTACTTCCACCGATGGTCTCCTGATCCGCACCAACGCTGCCGGTACTCCTGTGAATATGTACGA
>JBIIHN010000250.1:0-3770 GCA_044235745.1 Bacteroidia bacterium | reverse complement strand
AAAATGTTTTTTTCGCTTAAACCGCTTTGGTCCTGGCGTTGTTCCTGTTTGTTGTTTTGACCTCCTTGTTGTTGCGGAGCTGCACCTTTTACTACTGCGATCTGGATAACGTTAGAGGCTATCCGTTTTCCTTCAACTTCAATACTGGCAGGTCCGATTTTAAAGTTGCCAATGGCTTTGGGCTGAAGATAATAGGAGAAGGTAATCGATTGAGATATATTCCCGTTTACGAATTGCATATTGGTGCTCTGGTTGGGACCGGAGAGCACAACGAAGTCCTTTAAATCCGGCCCTTGAAAGGATCTGCCATTGGTGTTAAGAGAAAAGCTGATTTGAAATTGTTCATTGAGTCCTACGGTAGATTTATTCGCGGTACCAGCCAGAAAGGGTGTCTGGGCCTGTACAGATGTACAACATACAACCAGCCAGCAAAGAAGGGAGAGCAGGACAGTTTTGAAGTGGGTCATATAATACATGCTGATTCGGGATCACAAAGTAAACGTATACTACATGAAGTTCGTTCGATTTTAACCAATCCTTAACGGGAAATTATTCGAGATAAACCGCTTCGTTGCCGGGGGTAAGGTCTACACGAATATGATCCTGAAGCGTTGTGCTGAGTGTGATTCCGACAAAATCCGCTTCAACAGGATAGCGTTTATGGTCACGATCAACCAGTAATACCGTGCGGATTTTGTTCATGTCCGCATCCAGAAATGGACGCAGACTGTAAATCAGCGTCTTTCCGGAGTTAAGCACATCATCCACCACAATGACCACCTTGTCCTTTAAGGCTTCTTTGGTGTAGGAGGGCGTAATCCGGATATGGGTAGGCTCTTCTTTATCAATTTCCAGTTTTAATAACTCTGTCGGAATCGGACAAATTTTATTCAGCGAGTTGCAGAGTTTTTCGGCAAACACAAAACCACTGTTGGCAATACCGGCAATCAGTAAGTGGGGCTGATCAAAATTATCCTCATAAATCTGATAGGCCAACCGGTCGATTCGTTGCTGAATTTGCAGCTGATTAAGTAATAAGGTTGCTTTACCGGCCATCATTGATTTTGGGATTCAGTTTCACTCAATATATCGGATTTCAGTCTTCCCGCTCCTGCAAAGTGTCTCTGGTAGTATGCTTCATCCAGATCACTGATGATTACTCCTCTGGACGTACTCGCATGAACAAATTTATTGTTGCCAAGATAAACTCCAACATGCGAAATACGCTTTCGGTATATTCTGAAAAAAACCAGATCGCCTTCTTTAAGTTCTGATAAGTCGAGCTTAAAGATAGAGTTATAGATTTCAGCCGAGTTTCTGGCGCCTATTCGTTTTCCGAACGCACGGTCGTACACCACATTTACAAATCCGGAACAGTCGATTCCTTTCTCACAATTCCCTGAATAACGGTATGGTGTTCCCAACCAGGTGGCAATGGTATCATATAAAAGCAAATTACCGGAAGGGGATAAGGGAATGCCCAATTCCTGTTCGAGCCAGGAGAGGCGATAACCGGTCAGAAAATCCGGCTCCTCTGCAAGACTATCCTGCGCTTTCACCGGCAGGATGAAGATGGAAAGAAAAAAAAGATAAAGAATACGCATTTGCGTGCAAAAGTAGCTAAACGCAGGTTATGGCCTGATGAATTCAATGAAGACTTCTGTACCGGCCCGGGGTGGGATGGAGGCTTGCTCCGGCTCTAACTTGTTGAAAATAAATTTTTTGTCAAATAGTGCTATGTACTCATCAATGGAGCCACCGAAGGGCGGACCATCTTTTTCAAACGTAACATTAAAAAGTAAACCCGCCAGTTTACCTCCCGGCTTCAGTAATCCGGCCATTTTCTCAACATACTGCTTTCGTAATGAGGGGTCGAGTGCACAAAAAAACGTCTGTTCAAGTATAAGATCATATTCTGCCTGGTGAGTGAAAAAATCACCGAGGACGATATTTTCTTCCGGAAATCCGGGATGTTTTTTTTTGAATAATTCAATCGGAGCTTCGGCGATGTCAAGAATCGTGACATTTTTAAATCCCTGCCGGTGGAGATAGTCTGCTTCGTAAGCGTTGCCGCAACCCGGTATCAGCAGTTTTATATTCTTGTCACTGAGCTGGTCGATATATTTTTTTAAAGGGGTAGACGGATAACCGATATCCCAGCCGGTAGCACCTTCCCTGTAGCGGTTCTCCCAGAAGTCTTTATCGAGTGTTGTCATGGGTGTTTTATAGGAGGGAGAAGAATATTTAAAGAATCCGGCTGAACGGAAACCTGGATTTCGCTGATCTCACGGTGCGCCTCTCCGTCGATATGCAAATGGATGGGACGGTTGCTAATGGCGGAGAAAGAAGAGCAGGGAATGGTTTTTATATATTCGTTATCACGGAGTTTACCGGAAAACAAACGGTAGAACATTCCCGGAAGCTCCCAGGCCGGCGGACGATGTACGATCACCAGATCAACTTTTCCATCGTTTAACTTGGCTCCAGGAGCGATCACTGCCGCATTGCCAAACTGGGATGCATTTGCGATCACCAGCATATGAGCTTCCTTTTCAAATGATTTACCATCGGCTTGAATTCGGAATTTAATGTCGGGATAACGGAAGTATTCTGACAGTGCAATTTTTGTATAAGAACTTAAGCCTCTTTTACCCTCGTGGTTGAAGCGCCAGGCTACCAATCCATCAAAACCAAATCCGCTTACATTTACGGCAAACGAATTGTTGATCAGCAATGAATCAATCTTTGAGGGTATTGCTGTGCTTAGCTGTTCGAGTGTTTTTGGGTATTTTAAGGAGTAACCCAGATGGCGGGCCAGTCCATTACCGGATCCGGCGGGAATGATGCCCAACGCTGTATTGGTGAATACCAGTTTGCGTGCTACTTCATTTACTGTTCCATCTCCTCCTGCGGCCACCACCGCTGCATAGCCCTCCTGAACAGCCTCTGCCGTAAGTTCGGCTGCATGCCCCGGATACTCCGTGGTTTGAACATCTACCTCGTAATGATTTCCCAGAGTAGATCGATCCACCATTCCGGCGATTTTTGGGGCAAAACCATGTCCCGCAATCGGATTAATGAGCAAGCGAAGTTTTTTCATCCCGAGTAATGATGGCGTTGTGAATTAAACCATAATTATATTGTTTCAAAATCGCTTTAAGCAACAGTTCCGACGATTTTACCTCGGGCGATTCCTTAAGTTCAAGTACTTTGTTGTGGCTCATCATGGAGTCGTTTCGCTGAAATATATGTGTCGTCTCCTCTCCATCAAAAAGCAGCATGTGTTCATTACGAATCAATCCCCATGAGTTATTCGTGTAATGTACCGACCACCCTTTGTCACCATCATATAGATTGCGACCAAATGCACTTATTTTACCATGATAGCCACATAAGTATAATGCAGTTGGCAGTATGTCGGTTTGCTGGGCAATTTCCGGATGTGTTTCCGGATTTTCATCAGATGGGTTCACAATGATCAGTGGAATGTGATAGGCGCCAAGTCGGCCGGCGGAGTAGGGGGTTCCGGCAGGACCGGAGTGATCAGATGTGATGACAAACACGGTGTTTTTATACCAAGGTTGTTTTTTAGCTTCTGTAAAAAAACTGCGCAGGCTCAGATCGGCATAAAATACACTTTTTTCAATCGGCGAGAGTTGCTCCGGAATCAGGGAGCGATAGGAGGCAGGGATATGATAAGGATGGTGAGAGGAAAGTGAAAAAAATGCTGAAGTAAATGGTGGCTTCCAGGTATTGATTTCTTCAATCAT
>JBIIHN010000055.1:0-7934 GCA_044235745.1 Bacteroidia bacterium | reverse complement strand
CCAGTTGCCATCATAATCTGCTGATGGGCCTCTGTATTCATTCCGGCCGTAATACTTCTGATATCCGCATAGTCTGGAGAAATTGTCGAATCCCATGGTTCCGTTATTTCCGCCATGAAAGAAACCGGATGTATATCCCAACGGAAGAAGCAAGGAGGCAGGGCTGTTTATGTTAGAAATATTATATGCCGAATTAATAAATGGCTGATCCATGAGGTGCGGGATGGATGCAAGCACAGCCGGAATACCCTCGATGGATCGCTTGGCATTGGCAAAAGTATTTGGCCAGCAATCGCTATGTCGCATAAGGGAGTCAAGAAAAGGCGTCGTGTTTTGCTGAGGATGATAATAGCTGATGAATTCCCGGGAAAAACTCTCCATCACAATAATGATCAGATTTTTCTCTGTCATTGATGAGTCGCTTTTGATCACTCTTTCAACCGGAAAAACGCTTCGGGCACTATCCGGCGTCATGTAATCCGGATCAATCAAGGCCGATTGTCCGATCGACTTCATCAAGGTATAGGGTGTATTCAGCACCAGGGGAATGGCCGATTGAGGTACCATGCGGGCAGCAGCCTGAATGGACAAGGGTTTTAACTGAAGTCCACCCCGAAATCCAATCACTTCCAATCCGGCAAGAACCAGCGCCAAAATGATTTTTGTAAAAACACGCAAATCTGAAGGGGATTTCTGACTGAATCGTTCAACCGATTTTCGGTTTTTTGATTCCGATTTGATCAGCAACCAAAGGAGCAACAACCAGCTTAGCAGCACATACCAGAAATCGAGCAGATAATTGGCGATGTTGTTTCCGAGGTCATTGCCGGTGCTGATAATTAAAAACAGATCGGAGGTGCTGCGTTTTTGAGAATAAGCAAACCATGCTGCATCTACACAATTCAGTATAAGTGCTGTCCCTATGAGTACAATCATAAGAGCAGAAATAATTCGTTGCCAGATTTTCGTGTTGGAAAATGACGAAGGGAAAATGTGGAGAAGAAGAATGGGGATGAACAGAATAGAAAGTGCGGTCAGATCATAGCGGAGTGATGCGAGAAACAAATCAATGTAACTACCCTCTGCTGTATTCGGATTCATGAAGAGAAACAAAAGCCGGCTTAGTTGAAAAAGCGCAACACCGGTAAAAAACCGACGGATGAGCAGCCGATAGTGAAAGCTTGTTATAGATTGCATCGAGCCAAAAATAGCCATTAAACAATTGAGACGCCAGGTCGTGTTATCTGATACAATAAGAGGCTGCCGGTAACCGACAGCCTCTTATACCAATCAATAGGTTGAATTACTGACGTGTAAACCAGGCACGACAGGTCGCAATAGATGAAGTTGTAATATTTTCGTCGGTATAGTTCAGAACGAAACCATTGATGGTAACGCTACCGTTCCCGCTGAAACGATGGTCATCCAAAGTACTGCCTATATCAAGTGCATTTTGTTGAGCCATTGTAATAGTACCATTATCTGCAATGGTCGCTACAATTCCTGTGTTTCCTGCGTAGTCTGCGAATTTATTGAAGCCAATCGTGGTAGAATTGTTTGCTGTAATGGTTTGGGTATAAGAATAAGTTACAGCAGAAGCACCGGAACCACAGGTGTCAGCTACATTGTAGGTTTTAGCCAAAGCTGCTGTCGTTGCGATTACATCTACTGAGCGGGTAGCACTTCCGGTATTTCCGGCTGCATCCGTAACTGAATAATATACTTCGTAGTTACCAGGCAAACGGTTTTCAATACCTGAAGCATCTACAGAAATGGAACTTGAAATGTCTCCGTCTTCATTGTCTTCGGCTGTTGCACCCGGATCAGAATAGGTGTCAAGCATTTCTAATTCATAAGGGTTATCGCCTAACAGGGTAATAACAGGAGCTTCCGTATCATCTTTGCTGCAGCTGGTGATAAATACTGAGGAGGCGGCAAGTATGCCGGCAAATAGCATTGTTTTTTTCATAGTTGGTCTTAATTCAATGTTCTGACAAAGCTAGTATAAAAAATAAATGCAAACCACTACTTTTCTTGGCGGGAATGATTTTTTAATGAATACATTTGTCCCATCAAATTCAAAACACATCATGAAAAAGGTAATTTACTTCATTGCAGCTGTTGCCATCACGCTGGTAACTTCCTGCGGTCCCAGCGCCGAAGAAAAAGCTGCTGAGCAAAAGCGTATTGAAGATTCTATTGCTGCTGCCGCTGCTGCTGAGGCTGAAGCCCGTATTCAGGACAGCCTGATGCAGGTGGAAACTGCTATGAAAGACAGCATCGCCAAAGTAGAAGCTGCTATTGCAGATTCACTGCGTGCCAAGGCTGAAGCGGATTCAATTGCTGCTTCAAAGAAAAAATCAACTCCCAAGCCGGCGCCAAAAAAATCTCCTGAGGAAAAGAAGATTGAACAGCAAATCAAAGAAGTGAAAGACGCTACTCGCGGTCGTGGTTAATTTGAATTAAAAACCTGATTATAAATAAAATAACATGAAAAAAACCTTAGTCATATTGATGGGAGCAGTGGTGATTGCTATAGCTTCCTGCGGTCCCAGCGCTGAAGAAAAAGCTGCTGCTGCTCAACGTGAAGCTGATTCAATCGCAGCGGCTGATGCAGCTATGAAGGCAGCTGAAGAAGCGGCGATGGCGGCAATGGCAGCCGATACCGCTGCTGCTGTAGATAGTTCTGCTACTACTGATTCTACAACTGCGAAATAACCATTCCGCAGTATCCAAAAAAAGGGGCTCGTTTGAAGCCCCTTTTTTTATAAATGTATTGATTTACAGTATATGTCCGGCAAGATTTGCCAGATCGCTTCGTTCTCCTTTTTCAAGGGTGATATGTGAATAAAGCTCCTGATCCTTCATTTTGTCTATCAATGTACTCAGCCCGTTACTATGCGAGTCGAGATAGGGGGTGTCAATCTGAAAGATGTCTCCGGTAAATATGATTTTAGTGCCTTCCCCGGCCCTGGTTATGATCGTTTTTACTTCGTGTGGAGTAAGATTCTGGGCTTCATCGATGATAAAACAGATATTACTAAGGCTTCTTCCGCGGATATAAGCCAGTGGTGTAATATGTAGTTTTTCATTCTCAACCATATCATTGATCTTTTGAAACTCCCGGTCAGTTTCTTTGTATTGGCTTTGGATGAATTTCAGGTTATCCCATAACGGCTCCATATAAGGATTGATCTTCGATTTTATATCGCCCGGCAAATAGCCAATATCCTTATTGCTGAGGGGCACAATCGGTCGCGCCAGATAAATTTGTCTGAATTTACTCTTTTGCTCAAGTGCAGATGCCAGAGCTAACAAGGTTTTTCCGGAACCGGCAATCCCCATGATGGTCGATAAAAGTATATTGGGATTTAATACCGAATGAATGGCAAACGCCTGCTCTGCGTTCCTGGGTCGGATGCCTGCTGCCGGTTCTTTTTGAATTCTTTCAATGCGGTCGCTGACCGGATTGTACCATCCCAGTGCTGATCCCGATTCGGCTTTACTACGCAGAATAAAATAATGGTTCTTTATCGGACGTTCTTTAGTGATGTCTTTCCAGTTACACCATCCTTCCTGATACAATTTGTCAATTGCTTTTTTGGAAACATTATCAATAATCGACTTGCCGGTGTAAAGGTCTTTTATGTCTTTTACCTTACCGGTTTCATAATCTTCTGATGCCAGATTCAGCGAGCGCGCTTTGAGTCGCAGGTTAATATCTTTACTCACCAGGACAACTTTCCGGTGAGGATACTCTTCCTGTAAACTCATGGCTGCATTGATGATGCGGTGGTCGGCTTTTCTTTCACCGAAAACCTGATCAGCATCGATGCTGCTGCTTTTTTCATGCATCAGCACTCTGAATTTACCTTTGGCGGGCCCATTCAGCGGGATCCAGTCCTGCAGCGAATAGCTCGCCGACAACTTATCTATAGAGCGGATGAACTCACGTGCTTCGAAGTTAATGACATCATTTCCTTTTTTAAACCGGTCAATTTCTTCCAGAACAGTGATGGGGATGGCTACATCGTGTTCTTTGAAGTTGAAAAAGGCGTTGTGATCAAAGAGTATGGCAGAGGTGTCGAGTACAAATATCTTCTTGTCTTTGTCTTTGTTGGATATCCTGGGCATAGGCCATTGGTTTTTTCGAATATAACGGCAGAGCGGCCTGCAAAATACAGGATGGAGTGAAGTGTATTCTACAGTAAGTTGTTAATAAGGTCGGTGCTTAAATCATTGAAGATTGAATCTTTACTGAATAAGAATGCTATTCCGGGTCAAAAAAGGCATATCGTCGTTATGGTTCAATCCGGCCATTTTCAACCGAAACTTTATTAAGTGTAATATAATTTTATCTGTCCATCTCAGCCATTCAATTTTACTATTTTTGCGAAACAACATATCCTCTTGATCCGGTTTCTTGTTCCCCAATATCTCTTTGCATTATCACTGCTGGCAGTGCCGGTAGTGATCCATCTCTTTAATTTCCGGAGATATAAGAAGGTTCTTTTCACCAATGTGAAATTTCTTACAGAATTAAAGGAAGAGACCACCAGGATATCTCGCCTGAAACATCTCTTGATCTTATGTTGCAGACTATTGGCGGTAGCCTTTATCGTACTGGCATTTGCTCAGCCCTTCATTCCTCTTAATGATGCTCTGCAATCTTCCCGGACGACCGGAGCTGTCGGGATCTATCTTGATAATTCTTTTAGCATGGATGCTGTTGGTGCTGATGGAGTGTTGCTGGAGGTGGGTCGTAAAAAAGCACGTGAAATTGCCTTGGCCTATCCGCCAAGTATGAAGTTTCAGTTGCTGACGAATAACTTTAGTGCCGTCGAGCAGCGACTGATGAACAGGGATGATTTCATGGAGGCATTAAGCAGCGTGAAATTTTCACCATATAGCAGGTCCTTGAAAGAAATTTTACTCCGTCAGAAAGAGGCGCTGACCAGAGATGGTGCATCTGCAACAAATTCTTATATCATCAGCGATTTTCAAAGCAGTATGTTCAATGCAGCTGATTTGCCCTCTGATTCTGCACTAAGTGTTTCATTTGTTGCCTTACCACTGCAGATTACTCCTAACGTGGTGGTGGATTCAAGCTGGCTATCCAGTCCGGTGGTGCAGATGAATCAATCTGTGGAACTCAGTGTTAAAGTCAGTAACCTCAGTGTTAAGGATGCTGAAAATGTTCCTGTGCGTTTGTTGCTGAATGGTGCCCAGAAAGCGGTTTCAAGCCTGGCAATTGCTGCCGGACAAAGTGAAGTCCTCACCTTTAGTTTTACTGTAACCTCTCCCGGTTGGCAGAGAATCGAGATTCAGATTACTGATCATCCGATTACTTTTGATGATACGTACTTCACCTCGTTTGAAGTGAAGGATAAAATGGATGTTCTGGTCATCGGATCCGGTAATGGATTACCATATCCCGAGGCACTATATGGCCGCGATGCCGCCTTTGAACTTCGTCGCGCGAACAGTGCTTCTTTGGATTACAGCATTTTTGCAACCACAGAGTTGATCATTCTGGAAGATTTACCTGAAGTATCCTCCGGGCTGGCACAAGAGCTCAAGAGATTTGTTGAAAGGGGAGGGTCACTCGCTGTTTTCCCGGACTCCATGGCTGACCTGAATAGCTACAATATGTTTTTATCTGCGTTGGAGCTTGATCTTTTATCCGGTGTAAACCAAAGTCCGGATAAGGTGAGTTCAGTAGATTTACAGCATCCTCTGTTTAATGATGTTTTTGAGAGCAGCAAGCTGCGCGACGGACGTATTGATTATCCGGGTTCACAAAAGCACTTTGATTTGTCCGGATCGAATGTGAAAGGACAACCTCTGATGAAATTGCAAGGCAATGGAAGCCTTTTATATCATTATAATGCAGGTAACGGAAATGTCTATCTCTTTACGGTACCTATGAGTATTGGGTTCAGCAATCTTGCTCAACATGCAGTCTTCCCGCCGCTCATGTATCGCATGGCCTTGTTAAGTATACGTCCTTTAGCCTTTTCAAATACGCTGGGTCAGCCGCAACCAATTTTATTGAACATGCAGGCGCCGGCCGGAGATGAGATATTTCATTTAACCGATGGAAAGGGAGTGGATATTATACCCGGAATTAAAGTTACTACAGGTGGATTAATGGTTAATGTGGGTGATCAGATTCCGGGATCCGGTCATTATAGTTTACTGAAAGATAAAAAAGAAATTGCCGTTGTTGCATACAATTACAATCGTAAGGAATCAGTCATGCAGTTTCAGGATGAAGCCGGTTTACGGGAAGTTGCAGAAAAGTCAGGCCTGAAAAAATGGGATTATATGAAGGCTGCAAATCCTGATCTTACAAGTGAGATCAGAACCTTGCAACAAGGCATTCCATTGTGGAAATATGCAGTTATCTGCGCGTTGATATTTCTTTTACTCGAAATAATGCTGATCCGATACTGGAAAACATCATGAATCTACTGCTGAAAAAAGTTCGAATCAACGATCCTGCCTCTGAATTCCATGGTTCGGTTGTAGATGTTGCTATTCAAGATGGGAAATATGTAATTCCTGCGAGAAACATATCAGGTGATATAACGGAACTTGAATTTCCGGAAGGGATTGAGTTATCTCCCGGGTGGATGGATACGCGCGTCTTTCTTCGTGAGCCGGGAGATGAGCAGAAAGAAACCATTCGTTCAGGTCAGGATGCCGCAGCGCAGGGAGGATTTACGGCGGTATTAAGTATGCCATCCACACAACCGGTTATTCAGACACATGCCGACATCAGGTTCATCAAGGCTAAATCGGAAGGCCATCCTGTTGAAGTTTACCCCGCAGGTGTGTTGACAGTAAATGGTGAAGGCAAGGAACTGGCTGGTCTTTACGATATGAAGATCGCCGGTGCATTAGCGTTTACCGATGTCAAGAAAACGATTACTGACAGTGGGGTAATGTTAAGGGCGCTTCAATATGCAGGTAATATGCATTCAACAGTTATTGGTTTTGCGGATGATCCGGGATTAACCAATAAGCTGCAAACTACGGAGAGCCCATTTACAACTTTACTGGGATTTAAAGGTGCACCGGCTATCGCTGAACAAATCAGTATTGATCGGGATATTAGTTTGGTGAAGTATTCAGGAATGCCTTTGCATATTTCGGGTGTCAGTACAAAAGAAGCGGTTTCGTCTATTCGCAGAGCAAAAGCCGAGGGGCTGAAGATTACAGCCGAAGTGTATGTTTATCATCTGCTTCTTGACGATCATTCGCTGAAAGATTTTGATAGTAACTTTAAAGTGAAACCACCATTGCGTACGAGTGAAGATGTTTTGGCATTACGCGAGGCGGTCATTGACGGAACCATCGACGTTATTTGCAGTGATCATTCCCCGGAGGATCCGGAATCGAAAGATGTGGAATTTGATTATGCGGCCTTTGGGATGATTTCTTTGGAGTCTTTTTTTGGTGTCCTGAATACAGCCTTTAACGGAGAACTGAAACCGGAAAGACTGTATGAGTTACTCGTGGCTAATCCAAGAAAAATTTTGGGAATGGCAGTGCCCGTTATTCAGAATGGGAGCGAAGTAAATTTCACTTTATATCATTCAGGACATTCCTGGACATTCACAAAAGAGCATTTGGCATCTAAGTCATCTAATACACCATTTCTTGGAGAAACTTTCAAAGGAAAGACTTTCGGTATCTGCAACAAAGGACAATGGATTGCAGCCAGGTGAAATAGTTGTTAAACTGTATTGAAAGAGAAAGTGTCTCCTTTTCTCTTGGGTATATATTTTTCACATAGGCTGTTTACTCTGCCTGGAATAGTTTTTAGTAATATTCACTTCAGCTATTAGTGTAAAGGATGAACTTGCGAAGCTTGTTGGCAAAGAGTTTATTCCTATTTAAAATTTTGTGGAGAATACCGGTCCCGAGCG
>JBIIHN010000429.1:0-3652 GCA_044235745.1 Bacteroidia bacterium | reverse complement strand
GTGGGATTACGCGGTGCCAATAATACCCAGTTCAATAATCGCTCTAATGGTACTACCGTATCCTTCAACTCGTCCGTAGCAGGAGCCTCTAACAGTGCCACTCAGGCGTTTTCGTCTATCGCTGCTACGCCGGGCCGTCCGACCAACGGACTCACCTACACATGGACGCCTCCTATACCTTGCACCGGTACACCCACGGCCGGTACAATTCCTGCCAGTGCAGGTTTTTGTGCTCCCAGCGGCACGGCGAGTCTTGCTGCCACAGGCTTTACCACCGGCGTGAGCGGAATTACCTTCCAATGGGAGGAGTCTTCTGATAATGTGAACTGGTCCAGCGTTACCGCTGGAACAGGCGGTACTACCTCCAGCTATACCACCGCAACGCTTACAGCTACTACTTTTTTCCGTTTGAAGGTAACCTGTTCGGCCAGCGGTCTGAATGCTACCTCGAACGTTTGTACGGTGAGTCTGGTGAACTGCAGCTATGATGTCAGCGGTCCCAGCGCCACCGCTTACACCTCCATCATGCCTGCCAACGGCGGAAACGGAACGGTCTACCCCGGCTGGCAAAGCACTACTTCCGGTGATGATAACACCTCCACCACGGTAAGTCTCGCCGGTACCACCTTTAAGTACCGTGGAAGCACCGTGACCGGCTTCCAGGCTTGCAGCAACGGCTGGATGACGTTCAACACATCCAACACATCAACAGCATATACCAACAACATTGCAGGAACAAGCCCGATCCAAGTGCTGGCTCCCTTCTGGGACGACCTGGTGATGACCGGCCAGGCCTATGCCAACCGCAACACCAGCATGCGCTATCAGATTGATGGTACCCTCGGCAGCGGCAGCGCGGTGATCACCGTGGAGTGGGCAGGTATGGAAATATTCAACGTGCCCGGCCCCAACATGAACTTCCAGGTGAAACTGTATGAGGCGGGTGATATCGTAGAATTCATCTACGGTAATTTCGAAGGATTTGATGGTACTTCCAACTCAGCATTTTCCTATACGGTTGGTTACAACGGTACCAGTCCCGCAACCGCTTCTGCCAATGAACGTTTTAATATGGCTACCGCTGTCACCAATCACTGGACTACTACAGCTACCTCTAATGCCATCTTGCCCGATTGCTTCACTAAATTCACACTCACACCAGGTACATACACAGGTCCGGCCAGTGCCCCTGCTATACCCGTTCCTGTCAATGATGAGCGCAATGGTGCAATTTCTCTGTCTGTTAACGGTGCTCCTTGTACTTCTTACTGCGGAACATATTTTACGTCGAGAGGTGCTACCAATTCAAGTAATGGTCAGGCTTGCGCTACCACAGCGGGTAATGAAGACGATGATGTATTCTTTTTGTTTTCAACAACAGCAACCAGTGACTATACCATCCGCTTGCGTTGCTCGCCGGGTTTTGATGGTGTACTCGAAGTACTGGATCAAAACATGAACTCTATTCAGTGTATAAATGCGACGACAGCAGGTGCCATTGAAACGATGAATATCACCGGTCTTAATGCCGGCGGCGAAAACTATTATATCCGTGTATTCCATAACGGCACAGGCTCTGGAACAACCGGTCAGTTTTCATTATGTATTAATGAAGTCATTCCTCCGCCTGCCAACGATGATATTTGCGGAGCAATATCGTTACCAACTGCGCTTACCTGTGTTCCTGTTGCCAGCATCATGCCCAATACACTCTCTGCAACAGCTTCTCCACAGGCAGCCTGTGGTGGTTCACCCGATGATGATGTTTGGTACAGTTGGACGGCCGATGTGGCTAATCCCACCTTCACGGTTCAATCCGGTACGGGTTACAATGCGCATGTACAGATTTACAGTTCATCCGATAATACATGCAGCGGAACGTTGACCTCATTGGGCTGTTTTAATAGTACCTCTACCGGTGGCGTTGAAGTGGTGAATGGCACAAACCTTGTGTTGGGAAACACCTATTTCATCCGTGTATATCATTCCCTGGCAGGTGCAGCATCCGGTCTTTTTACCGTTTGCGTAACGGGCAGCACACCCGGCTGCGGTACACTTACCGCTCCGGCTGACTCTGCCAATATTGTGGCAAATCCCGTGTCTCTCTCATGGGCTACTGTGGCCAATGCTACCGGCTATGATGTGTACGTAGATCAGAACAATCCGCCTACTACTCTTGTAAGCAATAATCAATCTGCATTGACTTACGATTATGTTCCTTCTACTGCTATCGCAGGGCAAACCTACTTCTGGATGGTTGTTCCCCGCAATGCATTGGGTGCTTCTTCCGCAGCTCCCTGCACAGTCAGGAGATTTACATTAGCAGCTCCTGCTTGTCCGGTGCTGACTTCGCCCGCAAATGGCTTCAGCAGCACCAGTGGTGCTGAAACACTGAACTGGACTGCCAGCACCGGCGCTACCGGATATGATGTCTTAATTGATAATAACCCGGTACCCGCTACCATTGTCAGCACTAATCAGGCCGGAATAAGCTTCGGTCCATACACTACAAGTCCTGCAAATACCTATTACTGGGTGGCGAATGCCATCGGTGCCTATGGTACTTCAAGTGGATGTGCGGCATTCTCCTTTAATACGAATCCTCCTTCTTGTGTAAGTGCGCCCACTTCGCCCACCGATGCCGGTTTTATCTGCTCCGATAACGGATCAGTTACATTGACCTGGCCTGCAAGTCCCGGATCAACCGGCTATGATGTTGTGCTGGACGGTGTAACTGTTTCTTCTGCTCAGGCAGGTACAACTTATACTTCCGGTGTACTTAGTTATGGTTCGCATACCTGGAGTGTTATTCCCCAGAATTCAAACGGCCCTGCTGCCGGCTGCAACACCTGGACGTTCGATCTGCGTCAAAAGCCCTCAGCATCTGCTTCCAGCAATGCCGGATGTTTAGGCCTGGATCTTAATCTGAATGGTACCACCGACATTGGAACAGCATACAGCTGGACAGGTCCTAACGGGTTCACAAGTAATCAGGAGGATCCGACCATTACTGCACTTACTTCTGCAATGGCCGGTAATTATGAATTCACGGCATCTCTGAATGGTTGTTCAACGTCAGCAACCGTGAGCGTTGCGGTGAATCCAATTCCGGTTATAGCCGCTGTTACAGCTACCCCTGCTGCTGTGTGCGTGGGACAAACTACTCAGTTAGATGTTGCACTCCCGGGTCCGGTTTATTGTATTCCGGGCCAGAGTTCTGGTTCTTGTGGAAGCGGAGATGAATATATCGCCAATGTAAACTTCGGTTCAGGTCTGATTAACCAGGCTTCCACCTGTGCTCAGTCGCTGCCTGCCGGTTACACTAATTACACATCAGTGAGTGCTAACGTTTCAGCCGGTACAACCTATCCGATCTCTGTCAGCAATCCGAATTATTTCTCAGGCGACCAGTGCCGTGTGTGGGTTGACTGGAACAGAAACGGAGTGTTCACCGATGCAGGAGAGACATTTACATTGACCGGTACCACTACGTTCACCGGATCAGTGGTTGTTCCAGCCGGTGCTCTGAACGGTAATACAAGAATGCGTGTTCAGTTATTATACAATTCGACACCGACACCTTGTAATACAACCGGCTATTCAGAGTCTGAAGATTACACCTTGGTCGTTTCGGGAGGAGTTGCTCCATCCG
>JBIIHN010000266.1:0-3676 GCA_044235745.1 Bacteroidia bacterium | reverse complement strand
CCATTTATCTAGGAGGGAATCCGGTGCAAGATCATGACTGAAATCGAAGACCAGGTTCTGCTGGACATCGATGGTATCGTCCAGATTGGAATCTGTTAATGTGACCTGATTGCCGGTTGTGCAGGCAGCCAAAAACAATAAGAGCCCAAGGCAGAAGCCCGGGCCATAGAGGAGTTTTTTCATACAGAGAGGAAGGTTTCGAAGTAAACGCAAAGTTTTATTAATTGATATGTTCCGGTAAAAATAATTCTTTTGAAAGCGTTTGGTTCTGTTGTTGAAAATTACGGCTGAAGCAAAGCGGGCGCTGTCAGCCGGTAACGCCCGGTTATAATCTCCTTGCGGGGACTTGGATGAGCAGGTTGGTAGAGCCTGTGGTAGAGGTAAGGGTCCAATTTCAGGCGTATTCCTGATCCTTTTGGGGACAATCTGATGGCCCACTATTGTATGATACCGGACAAAAGCAATGATCCGACGACCATAATGTTGCAGAAAGTGGAGGAGGCCAGAGAAAAGTAATGGGAGGTGGTTGATATTTATCAACCTTCTATGTAACTCGTGTTACAAAGAGGGTTGACTTTTAATCGGATATTTGCAAAAGTTATAAATCTGAAATCATGTTGGCTAAATTCCATAGTTCCCTCTTTCATAAATGTCCCCGTTGCCTGGAGGGTGAAATCTATCCCGATCCCAATCCCTATCACCTGAAGGAGACCTCTCATATGCATTCGCATTGTCCGAAATGTAACCTGAATTTCATTCCTGAACCCGGCTATTTTTATGGTGCAATGTATGTGAGTTATGCTTTTACGGTAGCCATTTCGGTCGCTGTTTTCATTGCCGATTATCTTTTCTTTTGGGATAAAGGGATTTTCTTTTTCCTGATGCTACTCACGGTGGTGCTGGCCCTGCTGGCGCCATATACCTTCCGTACCTCCCGTGTGATCTGGCTGAATTTTTTTAATCGTTATCGCCCGGAGTTGAGAAAACAAATTCAGGAAGGGAAGACAATTACGCCGTCTGCGGTTTCATAAAACCTGCAGTATAACTGAGCGTTTTATCCAGAGGCCGGAATTGAAAGCCAAGATGACGGATTTTATCTGATGAATAATAAAACCGGCTGCGGGCGGAGCGGGCGGTTTCGCGGGTGATGAAGGGCTTTGTGCCGGTAATCAGACTGCGGATTTTGTCGATAGGCCATGCGACCGATGCCATCCAGGGTGCGATCTTAAACCAGGGCGGTCGTACGTTTAACGTTTCGGCGATCCGTCTGAATAGCAGATCAAATCCTGCCGAGTGTCCGTTGAGAATATACCGTTCACCGGTGATGCCCTTCATTTGCAGAAATAACAGTGCTTCACAAACATCCCGTACATCCACAAATCCGCTGACACCTTCCGTGTAAAACGGGAATCCTCTGTAAACTTTGTCGAAAAGTGCTGCACTGCCTTTTGTCCAATCGCCGGGCCCGAGGATGATGCTGGGATTGACAATGACCGCAGGTAATCCTTCCGCCATCGCTCTCCATACTTCCCGTTCTGCGCCATATTTGCTGATCGCATAATTACTTGGATCAGCCGATGGATCCCAGTGTGAGTTTTCGTCCAGCTGCTGGTCGCCGGATCTCCTTCCCAGCGTGGCCACACTGCTAACGTGTGCGAAGTACCGAAAATCAGGTTTTTCGAGGCAGAGGTTTACCAGGTTCGCTGTGCCGCTGATGTTGATGTGCTGCATTTGCCCGGCTTCTGCAGGAATAAATGAAATCATCGCCGCCGCATGATACACGGTGTCGATACCTTCAAGCGCGTCTTCAAGGGAAGGGATATCCAGCAGATCTCCTTCCACCCAGTTGATCTGTTCACGTAAAGCAGGTTGATGACGTGTGTATAGTTCAAATACCGCCATCGATGCTCCGGGACGCTTCAGAGCACGTACTTTATGCCCTTGTTCTGCCAGCATCGCCAGCAGACAGGCGCCCGTCATCCCGGTTCCTCCTGTTACAAGAATCATGGTGGCGAAGATAAAACATTCGGTTCCGATCCGGCAGTTATATCAGGACTGTTTGATTATCAGCTGTTGCTGTATTGTCGACAGGAGATTAATTACCATAGTGCATCGGCCTCCATACGCCGGTCTTTTGTAATTTCGTGCCGCTTTGGCGCTGCTACGATGGTAGTGCCGGAATACCTTACCTTATGTCATCTGCTCATCACAAACTGAATTTTATTGAGGAACTCCGCTGGAGGAATATGCTCCAGGATATTATGCCCGGTACCGAGGAACTGCTCATGCGCGAGCGCGTGAAAGGCTATATCGGATTTGACCCTACTTCCGATTCGCTCGGCGTGGGTAATCTCGTTCAGGTGATGACCCTGCTGCATTTTCAGCGCTGCGGACATATCCCCGTGGCATTAGTGGGTGGTGCAACCGGTATGGTGGGTGATCCTTCAGGTAAATCGGCTGAGCGAAATCTCCTGAGTGAAGAGTTATTGCAGGCCAACCTCGCCGGACAACAAAAGCAACTGGAGAAGTTTCTTGATTTTACAGGAGAGAATAAGGCGGTCATCGTGAATAATTACGACTGGTTTAAGAAGTTCGGATTTCTGGAGTTCATCCGTGATGTGGGAAAACACATTACCGTGAATTATATGATGGCGAAGGATAGCGTACAGAAACGCCTTGAAACAGGACTTTCGTTTACGGAATTTTCCTATCAGTTGGTGCAGGGGTATGATTTCTTTCATCTCTGGAAAAATGAAGGTATCAAACTGCAGATGGGTGGTTCGGATCAATGGGGTAATATCACTACCGGCACCGAACTGATTCGCCGTATGGCCGGTGGAGAAGCTTTTGCGCTGACCACTCCGCTCATCAAAAAAGCGGATGGTACCAAGTTCGGAAAGACGGAAAGCGGCAACGTATGGCTCGATCCGAAGAAAACATCTCCCTATAAATTTTACCAGTTCTGGCTGAACAGCTCGGATGAGGATAGCCGGAACTATATCCGGATTTTCACCACGATGTCGCGCGAAGAGGTGGAAGGCATCGAGGCAGAACATGCTGCAGCTCCGCATCAGCGGGCATTGCAAAAAGCCATCGCGAGAGAGATTACCGTGCGCGTTCACAGCGAGCAGGATTATCACAGCGCGGTGGAAGCCTCCGAAATTCTTTTCGGCAATGCGCCAACAGAGGCACTGAGTCGCCTTGATGAAGACACCTTGCTGAGTGTTTTCGAAGGGGTTCCTCAGGTAACGATTGCACGCTCAGAACTCGAAGCGGGCATCGGTATGCTGGAATTGCTCGCGGATAAATCGAACATCTTTGCGTCGCGCGGTGAGGCCCGCAAGCTGGTGCAAAGCGGTGGAGTGAGTATCAACAAAGTGAAAGTAGCCGATCCCAATGCTGTTCAGACAGCTGAAGGGTTGTTGCAGGGAAAATATCTGCTCGTGCAGAAAGGAAAGAAAAATTATTATTTCATCATCGCCGCTTAGTCATCCATGTCGCCACGTCGTCGTATTATCATCGTATTTCTTTCGGTCACAGCCGGATCATTCCTTTCGTATCTGCTTTACAAGGCACGGAGAGGTGGCGCCGAATTAACTCAACAGGATCAGCACATGCTGCTGACCAATATGGTGTTTTCTGTCATGATCATCCTGGGCGTTGGATTCGCCTTTCT
>JBIIHN010000265.1:0-3679 GCA_044235745.1 Bacteroidia bacterium | reverse complement strand
AAAAGAGGAAGGCATCGCGCTTCCGATTTTGCTGGGTAACAGAAAGAAAATCGAACGGTTGATCCTCGAGCATAATCTGCGACTGGATGACATTCCTGTAATCGATCCGCGTGAAGAAACCCAAACGTTGGAAGAATTCGGAAAACTGTTTTTTGAAAAACGGAAACGTCGTGGTTTCACGCTCTACGAAGCACGTAAAATCATGCAGGAGCGCAATTATTATGGCTCGATGATGGTGGAAACAGGCCAGGCAGATGCATTGATATCCGGTCTTACGCGCAACTATGTCGATACCATTAAACCGGCTTTGCGAATCATCGGCACTGAATATGGAGTTGAAAAAGTGGCCGGCATGTATATTCTGATCACAAAAGATGGTCCGATCTTCTTTGCAGATACGACCATCAACATCAATCCGACCGCAGAAGATATTGTAGAAATCACCTTACTAACGGCGAAGGCTGTCCGTCAATTTAATATCAAACCACGGATCGGACTCTTGTCGTACAGCAATTTCGGTTCTTCCAATACCGAAAGCGCCATGAAGATGCGGAAAGCGGTGGAAATCCTGCATGCCAAACATCCCGATTTACTGGTCGACGGAGAGATTCAGGCCAATTTCGCATTCAATCCTCAAATGTTAAAGGATAATTATCCATTCAGTGATCTGGCAGGACTGGGCGCCAATACCCTCATCTTCCCGAATCTGGATGCCGGTAACATCGCCTATAAACTTATGCAGACGATGGGTGGTGCGGAAGCCATCGGCCCGATTCTTCTCGGATTGAAGAAACCCGTGCATATTCTGCAACTGGGTTCCACCGTGAGAGAAATTGTCAATATGGTCACCATCGCTGTGGCGGATGCGCAGGCGCGTGAAGAGGGGTTGAATCTCCTGAAAGGCAAGAGCATTCCTGTATAAAAGGATTTCTGATCAGGCTAAAATAACAACAACCATCAGTTTTTTTCCACCCAGTCGCCGTTTTCGCGAATGAGATCTATCAAGGCACCTACTGCCAGATCAGCATCGATAGCGCGTTTTACTACTTCCCTGCCCTTATAAAGAGTAATCTTCCCCGGACCCGATCCGACATAACCATAATCCGCATCTGCCATCTCACCCGGTCCATTCACAATGCAACCCATGATGCCAATCTTTAATCCTTTGAGGTGATCGGTCACCGCCCGGATTTTCGCTGTCGTTTCCTGAAGATCAAAAAGTGTTCTGCCACAACTGGGACAGGAGATATATTCTGTTTTGGAAATACGTGTACGTGCCGCCTGCAGTATACCGAAGGCTAAGCTGTTTATCTTTTGCGGCGATACCTTACCGTTAGCATCGATCATTACCCCATCTCCGAATCCATCCAGCAGCAAGCCACCCAGATCTGTTGATGCGTAGAGCTGCAGATGTTCCTCATCCGCTTCCGGATAATTCCGTCGAATGATCACCGGCAGGGAAACGCCTTTCAGCTCCAGCTCCAGGAATGCCCTCCGCAGGGACGGCATAGCATGTTGATTGGAAGTTGTTAAAACCAGAATGCAATTTGGCGGCAATTTACCCACATCGAATGTTCCCGCCAGCAGATCTTCCGCAGAGACCTGCACAAAATTGGCTGCAGGAGACAGCTTATCGGCCTCCGCCATTTTCATGCCGTCAAACAAGGGGTAAGTTCGGTCGCGGTCACGACTGAGCACCCACGCATCAGCATCCATGATGACACCGAGTGTACCGGGTATTTCAAAATCCACGGCATTTTTGCCGGTGTAGATATAATCACAGGCCTGATCGCCGAGGTTCCATTTATCGAGCGGCACAGAATACTGATAGCCTACAGCAAATAAGGAAGCCGGCGTTATTTTTTCCGATTTAGAAAAATCAGCGATCACCCTTGGAACCTGATGCGCTCCCAGATGATTAATTTCGGTACTGCCTCGCCGTGAGTATTCCAGGGGATTGAATGGCAGAGAAGTTCCGGCTTGCAGTGTGATATGACCCCCTGCATCCATCTTCACAGCGGGAAGTGGTGCTATCGGAGAATGAGAAGAACGATCATTGTAGCGTGACACCAGTGCGCGTGCTACCGGAATCTCAAACTCTGGATCTTCGGTCAATGAAACACGGATGGTATCTCCGATGCCATCTTCAAGCAGGGTACCAATACCGGCGGCTGATTTAATACGGCCATCTTCTCCCTCCCCTGCTTCCGTCACACCCAGATGCAACGGATAATTCATCCCTTCCTGATGCATTCTGTAAATCAAAGAACGGTAAGCCTGCACCATCACCTGGGGGTTGCTCGACTTCATGCTCAGCACGATATTGTGGAAGCCCTCATCCTCTGCAATCCGAAGAAACTCGAGTGCTGACTCCACCATCCCCAAAGCAGTATCACCATAACGACTCATGATCCGGTCGCTCAGTGAACCGTGGTTGGTACCGATACGCATAGCAGTCCCATACTCCTTGCAAATTTTCAGCAAAGGAATGAATCGCTCGCGGATCCGTTCAAGTTCTTCATTATAATCCGCATCGGTATACTCGATGATTTCAAACTTCTTCTTATCCGCAAAGTTTCCCGGGTTGATTCGCACTTTCTCCACAATCCGTGCTGCCACTTCCGCCGCATTGGGTGTAAAATGAATATCCGCAACCAAGGGCGTATGATAACCCCGGGCTCTCAGTTCCTTTTTTATTTCCGCCAGATTTTTCGCCTCGTTGATACTGGGTGCAGTGATACGCACCAGTTCGCAACCGGCTTCAATCATCCGCACGGATTGTTCCACCGTGGCTCTGGTATCCATCGTATCCGTGGTGGTCATACTCTGCACACGGATGGGATGCTGACCGCCCAGCATCAGATCGCCGATACGCACCTCTCGGGTTAATAATCTACGGTATTGGGTCAGACTGTTGCAGTAGAGTCCGTTTAAGGGAGGTAAATTCATGGGTTTTGCAAAGATACACCGATGCAGGTACCAACAAGCAGCATAAAAAATTGTTCATTTTGTTTGAAATTATCGGAAATTCTTAAATTCGGAAGAAATTAAGAAATACATGCGCACCATCATTTCTGCCTTTATGTTGTTGATGACCGGAACCATTGCCCTGTCACAGCCTTGTATTAACAATACTCACTCACTGAATTTCAGTGCAGCTTCGGTCAATTTTACCACCGACACCAATCTCGCACCTGACAGTGCTATCACTGTAGAGGCCTGGATTAAAGCGAGTAGCTGGGCAGCGGCCACCTTTGAAGGTTCCATCGTATGTAAACATAGCTGGAGCCAGGGTGAACAGGGATATGTGCTCCGGGCCGGGAATAACGGACAGCTGAACTTCAGTGTTTGTGGTAAGAACGCAAGCGGGGCCTCTATATCATGGATAAATGCATCATCACCGGTTGGGGCGATGTTGGTGAACACCTGGTATCATGTAGCAGGCACTTATGACGGAGATTCTATAAGGGTGTTTATTAATGGCATACAGCGTGGAGCTACTTCACTGCCGGATGGTATGATCCGGGGTCTTGCCTACCCGATCCGAATTGGACGCCTAAGCGATCAGTCGCAATCCCAAACCCGTTACTTCAGCGGGCAGATCGACGAAGTTCGTATCTGGGAGCGTGCGCTGACGGCCTCCGAGATTTTGGCCAGATACAATACCCATCTTGACCCG
>JBIIHN010000264.1:0-3686 GCA_044235745.1 Bacteroidia bacterium | reverse complement strand
CAATTGGTTCCTTCGCATAATAAGAATTTAATCATTGATTGTTAATTAATTAAGCAAATCAAGGGATACACTTTCATTTGTAAGGATTTCCATCAATTTAGGACCTCTATCTCCCGAAACACAAAATATTGTTTTCCAATAACCTATGAGTATAAAAAGTAACCGTAATTTTGGCTCTTCATTGGAGTATCTATATGTCAAATCTGTCAGAAGAAGAATGGGTTGAAGTATACGGAGCGCGTGTACACAACCTTCAAAATATTGATCTCACCTTTCCCAGGAACAAACTGGTTGTTTTGACCGGATTAAGTGGCAGTGGAAAAAGTTCATTGGCATTTGATACGATCTATGCAGAAGGGCAGCGTAGGTATATGGAAACATTTTCTGCCTATGCACGTCAGTTTCTGGGAAATATGGAACGGCCGGATGTAGATAAAATAAAAGGATTAAGTCCGGTTATTTCTATCGAACAAAAAACAACCAATACCAACCCCAGATCAACCGTTGGCACGGTAACTGAAATCTATGATTTTTTCAGATTATTGTTTGCTAGGTCCTCAGAAGCTTATTCTTATCATACAGGGGAATTGATGATCAAAATGACGGATGAAAAAATCCGTGATGTTATCATGAAGCAATATGACGGGCAGCAAATTACTTTTCTTGCTCCTGTAGTGAAGGGCCGCAAAGGTCATTACCGTGAATTGTTCCAGCAAATTGCACAACAAGGTTTCGTGAAAGTAAGGATTGACGGTGAAATTACAGAGATAAAAAAAGGACTGCAGGCTGACCGTTATAAAACACATGATATCGAAATTGTAGTTGATCGTGTACCCGTACATGAGGATCAGACAACCCGCGTTTACGATAGTATTAAAACTTCCTTACGGCATGGTAAAGGCACCTTGATGATTCTTGGTGAAAAAGATAAAAAAATAAAACACTTTAGCCAGCATCTGATGTGCCCAACAACAGGTATATCCTATGATGAACCCGCCCCAAACTCTTTTTCTTTTAACTCACCTTACGGAGCATGCTCCCGTTGCAGCGGACTGGGTAATATTCCTGAAATCGATTTGAAAAGTGTAATACCTGATGATTCAAAAAGTATCAAACATGGAGGTATTGCCCCCCTGGGCGAATACAAAGATTCATGGATATACCAACAACTACAACAGATAGGAAAGATATACGGTTTCACACTAGCCACCCCTGTCAAAGAAATTCCGGAAGAAGCCCTGCATGTAATACTCTATGGATCGGGAGAATTATTGTCCAGTGTAACCGGAAATACGTCAGGCACTATAAATATGCAGCATGGCAGTTTTGAAGGAATTGCAAGTTTTATTGTTGCACAATTAGATGATGACTCCGGAACCGGAAGATTGAAAAAGTGGGCACAGGGTTTCATGGCCTACATCCCTTGTCCGGATTGCAAAGGCGCAAGGTTAAAAAAAGAATCACTCTATTTTAAAATTGACGGCAAAAACATTTCTGAACTTGCTGAAATGGACTTGCTTTTACTCTATCAATGGTCGACACAGGTTGAAAAACGATTATCGAAAAAGCAGCTTGCGATTGCCCGGGAAATTCTGAAGGAGATCAATAAACGAATCAAATTTCTTCTGGATGTAGGGCTGGACTACCTCACACTCAACCGCACCTCTAAATCCCTGTCAGGCGGAGAATCCCAGCGTATACGATTGGCTACCCAAATCGGATCTCAACTGGTGGGTGTGATGTATATTCTGGACGAACCTAGTATAGGACTGCATCAGCGTGACAATACGCGATTGATAAAATCATTGAAAGATCTTCGTGACCTTGGAAATTCTGTGATTGTTGTAGAACATGATAAAGAAACAATACTTGCTGCCGATCATATAATAGACTTAGGACCGGGTGCCGGAGTTCATGGCGGCAAAATAGTGGCCAGTGGCAATGCCGCACAATTATGCAGCACCGACACCTTAACTGCAAAATACCTGAGTGGTAAAATGTTGATTCCCCATGGCAGCAGAAGAAAAGGAAATGGGAAATCCATTCAATTAAATGGTGCTATAGGCAACAATTTAAAGAATGTATCAGTTGATTTTCCTCTTGGGAAACTGATTTGCATTACAGGTGTTTCGGGCAGTGGCAAATCAACGCTAATAAACGAAACACTGTACCCTATTCTCAACCAGCATTTCTATCGCTCTCAGCAAAAGCCACTACCCTACAAGAGCATCTACGGTCTTGAACATATTGACAAAGTAATTGAAATAGATCAGAGTCCGATTGGCAGAACACCCAGATCAAATCCTGCCACCTACACAGGTGTCTTTAGTGATATCCGTAATCTGTTTTCAACATTAAATGAGTCTAAAGTTCGCGGTTACCCTCCGGGATGGTTTTCCTTCAATGTAAAGGGAGGTCGTTGTGAAACCTGTCAGGGAGCCGGAATGAGAACCATTGAAATGAACTTTTTACCGGATGTATATGTTGTTTGTGAAACCTGTAACGGAAAACGCTATAATCGTGAAATACTTGACGTACGTTACAGAGGAAAATCGATCAATGATATTCTGAATATGAGCATTGAAAATGCTGTAGCCTTCTTTGAAAACATGCCGGGCATTTTACATAAAATCAGAACTATTGAAGAAGTTGGCCTGGGTTATATTACACTAGGTCAACAAAGCACTACCCTTTCAGGTGGTGAAGCACAACGTGTAAAACTTGCATCCGAACTGGCCAAGAAGGACACCGGCAACACCTTTTATATTCTGGACGAACCAACTACCGGATTGCACTTCGAGGACGTCAGAATACTAATGGAAGTCCTGAACAGGTTGGTTGACAAGGGAAATACAGTATTGGTTATTGAACACAATATGGATGTTATCCGGCTGGCTGATCATATCATTGATCTTGGACCCGAAGGTGGATCAAGGGGAGGAACAGTCTTATGCACGGGAACCCCTGAAGAAATAATAAAAATCAAAGACTCAGTAACAGCCCGATACTTAAAAAAAGAGATGCAATAAAGGAACATATACTTCCCAACACCGTAAAAAAACAGCAATAAATAATTATGAATTCAGACGAAGCAAAAATACGCAGGGCCTTTTCGGACAAAGATTGGCAGGAGATAAAAGCACAGGACACCTGGCAAATATTTAAAATCATGGCCGAATTTGTTGAAGGCTTTGAGAAGATGAGTAAAATTGGACCATGTGTTTCGATTTTCGGTTCAGCGAGAACAGAAGCAGGTACAAAATACTATTTGTTAGCTGAAGAAATCGCGTATAAGCTTACAACAGAGGGGTATGGTATCATCACCGGAGGTGGACCCGGAATTATGGAAGCCGCCAATAAAGGAGCTCAAAAAGCCAATGGAAAAAGTGTAGGCTTGAATATAAAATTGCCATTTGAGCAATCACCGAATCCATTTATTGACTCGGATAAAAGCATCACCTTCGACTATTTTTTTGTGAGAAAACTCATGTTCATTAAATATGCTCAAGGATTTATTGTATTGCCGGGAGGTTTTGGGACTATGGACGAACTATTTGAATCACTAACGCTGATTCAAACTCGAAAAATCGGGAAATTCCCTATTATAATGGTTGGAAAAGACTATTGGGGTGGTCTGATTGAATGGATTAAAACGATCCTTGTGAGTGAAAAATATATTAATCCCG
>JBIIHN010000263.1:0-3690 GCA_044235745.1 Bacteroidia bacterium | reverse complement strand
GAAATACGAAGAAATGCGTGAGCGTAAAGAGCGTTACTTTTTTGACGTTGACGCCCTGTTACGCATTGTTGATCATTTTATTGACCGGCTTGAATATGAAAAAGCGCTGGAGGTCACCCGCTATGCGCACTCGCTCCATCCGCATTCGGTGAATTTCACCTTGAAGGAAGCCCATGTATTTGCATTAATGGGTCGCGAAAAGGAATCACTGCAATTATTGGAGAAGGTAGAGCACGTAAGTCCGTTTGATATTGAAATCCACCTCATCCGCGGCAATATTTACAATGCGCTGGAACAGTATCCCAAGGCTATTGCCAGCTTCAGGAAGGCGTTGGAACTGGCCGATGATCAGAAGGATGATATTTATCTCAGTCTGGCCATCACCTACCAGAACATGACCGAGTATTCAAAAGCGGTTGACTATTACAAACTCTGTTTACTGGCGAATCCCGCGAATGAAATCGCGATGGAAGAGATGCTGGTCAGTCTCGAGTTTAGTCACCGCCTGGGTGAAGGCATTGAGTTTTATAAGCGACTGATTGACGAGCACCCGTACTCCTTCATGTTATGGTATTACCTGGGAGACCTCTATGTAAAACAGGGACTTTTTGAGCTTGCCCTTCATGCCTATGATTATTGCCTGTTGATTCGTGAAGATTTCGCACCAGCCCACCTCGATCTGGCTCAGGCCCTTGCGATGCTGGACAGGTACCCGGAAGCCATTGAACGCTACAAGATAGCGTTTGAATATTGTCAGCCGGATGCCTTCACGTACTACAATATCGGTGAATGCCATGAGAATCTGGCAGAATATGAAACCGCCCGCACGTACTACAAAAAGGCTGTGAAGCTGGCGCCGGAAATGGCTCAGGCCTGGTTTGGCATCGGCGTCACTTTTGACGAAGAAGACCGGTGGTACGAAGCCATTCACTATATCAAGAAGTCCATTGAGATCGATGATCAGAATGGAGAGTACTGGCTGGCGCTGGGAGATTGTGAGTACCGTCTCAATAATTATGAGTCTGCTGAAGAGTGCTATCGTAAGGTCATCGATTTTGATCCGGAAAATGACGAAGGCTGGATTGCCTACTCGGAATTACTGGCTGAGCTAAACCGTCCGCTCGAATCGGTGGAGCTGATTAACGCTTCACTGTTCTACCATTTCGACAATCCTGAATTGCGTTATCGTCAGGTTTGTTATCTGTATCAGGCCGGCTATCTGGAAGAAGCCTATGAGCAGCTTTCAACCATAATTACCCAGTTTCCACAGTCGTACAGTATTATGTACACTGTTTTTCCGGATCTGGAAAACGACAGAAGAATACAAATGATTGTAACAGACAAAGGAGGTAGATTATGAATCTGAACTTCAACATCAGCCATATCCCGCAACGGACCGTCAAACCGCGGCAGAATGGTTTCACCATGGTGATGGACAAAGGACTCAGTGTGCGCGAGTGCGAAAACCTGGTTGATGCTTCGGGGCCCTACATCGACATCGTCAAGCTGGGATTTGGCAGCTCGCTGGTAACTCCGAACCTCGAACGTAAACTGGGTTTTTTCCGGGAAGCAGGTATTCCCGTTTATTTTGGCGGTACATTGCTGGAAGCATTTACTGTACGGGGACAGTTTGATGACTATCTGCGCATGCTGGATAAATACAAGATGGAATATGCCGAAGTATCGGATGGCTCCATCACCATGCCGCATCCTGAAAAGTGCCATTACATTCACCGGCTTAGCAAACGGGTAACGGTGATCAGCGAAGTAGGATCCAAGGAAGAAGGCATCTTGATTCGCCCTAACAAATGGATTGAGATGATGAATGCCGAATTACATGCCGGATCGTGGAAAGTTATTGCGGAAGCAAGAGAAAGCGGCACGGTGGGGATTTATCGGCCAAACGGCAAAGCGCACGTCATGTTGATCAATAAAATTGTCAATAAGGTTCCGGCTGAAAAAATCATCTGGGAAACTCCACTGAAATCACAACAAGCTTATTTCATCAAACATTTTGGTGCCAATGTAAACCTTGGTAATATTGCGCCGAACGAAGTGATTGCCCTTGAAACGCTCCGTTTGGGTTTACGAAGTGATACCTTTTTCCAGTATCTGGATAAAGGCATGCGAAACCCACCGGTTGACTCTCGTACAGAACCGGAAAAGGAGCACAGTCTGAAAGAATCATGAAAGAAAAAACGGTCAGTGAATTAAAGGCGATGCAAGACGCCGGTGAACCATTTCAACTAATCGATGTGCGCGAACCGCATGAGTATGACATCTGTAACTTACAAGCAGCACTCATTCCATTAGGTACAATCGTCAACGAAGCCGAACAAATCCGCAGGGATGTTCCCGTTATCATCCATTGTCGCAGTGGTGCCCGCAGCGCGGCCGCCGTCGCTGAACTGGAGCGCCGCTTTGGATTCGACAATCTTTATAACCTGAAAGGGGGCATCCTTGCTTACGCCCACGAAATCGACCCCAGCCTCACGGTTTATTAACGGTATGCTGCACGACTTACTGGATTTTATTCTTCATATCAATGACCACCTTGCCAATATGGTGCAGGAGTATGGGTTATTGGTTTATGGCATTCTCTTCCTGATCATCTTCGTGGAAACCGGACTGGTGATCATGCCTTTCCTGCCGGGTGATTCACTGTTATTTGCCGCCGGCGCGCTCTGTGCCAATGAAGCCACCGGACTGCAACTTGGCTGGCTGATCCTTCTGCTTACGATTGCCGCCATTGCCGGCGACAATACCAATTACTTCATCGGTCGTAACATTGGTCTAAAAGTCACACAGCTTCAATTCAGAGGCAAGAGGCTGGTCAAACAGAAATACATCGATGATACCCATGCATTTTTTGAGAAGCACGGAACAAAGGCTATCATCATGGCGCGGTTTGTTCCGATTGTAAGAACATTCACCCCTTTTGTTGCAGGCCTTGGAGAGATGAATTACCGGCAGAAATTTCTACCGTATGATATTGCCGGCGGGGTACTCTGGATTTCCTCCATGTCGATCAGCGGTTATTTCTTCGGACAAATTCCCTGGGTAAAGGAACACTTCGAAGCGGTCGTATTACTGATCATTTTCATCTCGGTATTACCCATGGTTTTTGCTGTACTGAAAGAAAAAATGAGTCGCCGCTGATGTCTGTTTACGCCCTGGTTGGAAAAAAACTCGGGCATTCGTTTTCGAAGGCCTGGTTCACCGCCAAATTTGAGCGGGAAGGACGCGTTGATGACCGGTATGAAAATATCGAGCTGGAACAAATTGCATCGCTGCCGGAAGCGGTCGAACGTTATGGTTTATCAGGTTTCAACGTCACCATCCCTTACAAGACAGCCATTCTCCCCTACCTCGACGACCTTTCTCCCGCAGCCAGAGAAACCGGAGCCGTCAATACAGTACAAATCATTCAAGGAAAGATGACCGGCCACAACACCGATGTTATCGGGTTTGATGTCACCTTACAACCGCTGCTGAAGCCCTATCATACAGCTGCTTTAATACTGGGCACAGGAGGCGCCGCCAAAGCCGTAGCCTATGTACTGCGTCGCCGAGGAATAGAATATCGTTATGTTTCACGTACGGGTGACGGGCGCGAAATATTACGTTACGACAAGCTGACGATGCTGGATGTTCGGAATGCGGGTATTATTATCAATACCACCCCTTTGG
>JBIIHN010000262.1:0-3701 GCA_044235745.1 Bacteroidia bacterium | reverse complement strand
CCGGCAGGCTGCTGTGCAAAACAACAAACAAGGCTATGAACGATAAACGCCGGAGCAAAGGAGTCCGCATCAGTAATAGTAGATTTTTATTTCCGCACAATCCTTCACAAAGTCAATATGTACGACAGAGACTTTGTGAATCTTCAATCCCGTTCTCTCCATAAGATCCTGTTTGAGAATTTCAGCTTTATCTTCTCTCACATTTTCAATCTTCTCGTAAAGGATCGTATGCGTTTTTTCATTTTTAACCAGTTTGCCGCCGTCGAGTATCCATGCGCTTAACATCAAAATGCCGTTCAGAATGAATGATTCGAAATAGGTGCCTTTTACAGTGGAGTTAATCAGTCCCATCGCAATGAAAAGGAGCAGATAGGTCATGTCTTTTTCGGATATGTTCTCTGTACGGTACCGGAGCAGTGAAAAAACTGCGAATAGTCCGAAGGCCGCTCCAAACGACATTTCCACTTTGCTGAGCAGATAGGTGATAATGTAAATTACGATATTGAACATGAAAAACGTAAACAGGTGGTCCCGCTTCTTATAGTTGGGCAGGTAGATCAGAAAAACGATAATGCTGACAGAGATGAGATCCACCAGCAGCCGCATGAAGAATTTTTCGCCAAGTTTGTCGAACAGGTCTAGTTCCATATTACGCGCAGTTTTGCAGTTTCAGAATTGTTTGTTGTTGTCGTTTGAAAAGGTTTTGCTTTAGTTCAGGGTGAAGAAAAGTGATGCCAACACAGTATTTTGAAATGGAGAAGGGTTGAATCCTTTTCGATTTCATCAGTGAAATAAAGGGCGACGGTGCTTTGCTTCCTTGTTTTACCTCGGCGATGATTAGGTTGGGAAAAGAAAAAGATTGATGTTGATTATTAAAGCTAAGGTTTAGGTCGAGGGTCATTCGTTCCGGCGGATCGAAACTGACCAGTGTCACCCGGTCGAAGCAGTTCCGGCTGCTGAAATTCCAGACCGGATTTTCTTCGCCGGTAACCTGACGGAAAAACGCATATTGTTCCTCGCTGAGCTGTTCGCTGAAACTTGTTGTTTTTTTTCGTGATTTTATCGTCCTCCCGGTATTGGTTTTCTTCTTCAACTCCATGTAACTCACCGATGAGCTGCCGTATTTTCGCAGCCGGAGTTTATATCGATTGCCCCGCTGGTTGTGATGATCCATGTACAAACCGAAATCCGGCTTGTCGAAGTACAGTGTTTCATATTGATGAGTGCGGATACCATCAATCTCCAGCATCCGGTATTTATCGGATAAAGCTGCGAGAATTTCAGGTAACATGGAGCGGTGAATAACATATTTAGTGTCGATCCTGTTGGTCAACGCTACGGTATCCATTTCCGCTAATGAAACCGGAGAATAACTGTGGAGCAAGGTGGATGAGCTCACTTAGTTTACCTTGATAATGGTGATGGTGGGAATCTCAACGGTTGAATTGTTCTTTGTTATTTCCGCTTCCATTACCACAGCTTTTTGCTGCCCGAAGGTGGTCAGTATTGTGTCTTGTGTGTAGGCAAAAATCCGGTACTTGCCTTTGTTCAGAAACTCAAATTTGTAGGAGCCGTCATAACTGGAGCGCGTACGGTCATCGATGGAGTTATCATCATCGCCGTAAATTATAAATACATCTTCGTCGGTCGCCACCGTTTCTGTGTAAAGGATCGGGAAGGCCGTGTATTCGCGCAGTATTATTTTACCGGCCAGCCGTGAGTTTCCCCCTTCTCCTGCTTCTTTCTTGCATGCGTTGAAGAAAATCAGAAACAATATAGGGACTACGAGTCTTGTCATGTCATTGGGTGATTTGCGGTTACGATTTTACAAAAAAAAATATTCAGTTGATACTTTTTTGCGGTTTGTTTTTTAATGAAATCGGGTGTGATGATTCTCCGGAGTGTCACTTATATATTTCTGCTGACGAAGGAGAATGGAATTGTGTACCTTCACCCCGTTAAGTAAATGGTTTATGATACTCTCACTCATTGCTGCCGTTGACCGGAAATACGGCATCGGTAAGGATAATAAACTGCTCTGGCATCTTCCTGCTGATCTTAAATATTTTAAACGGGTAACTTCCGGCCATACGGTGATCATGGGAAGGAAGACGTTTGAATCCATCGGTCGTGCTTTACCGGGGCGCCGGAATATCGTGCTGACACGACAGGAGGATTTTAAGGCACCGGGATGTGAGGTGATGGAAGATTTGTTTGAGGCCATACGTTCCTGCAGTAAGGAAGGCGAAGTGTTTGTGATTGGTGGTGCGGAGATTTACAGGCAGGCTATGCAGGTGGCGGATAAGATTTATCTGACCCGGGTAGATGTGGAAGCTGATGCAGACACGTTCTTTCCGGATATTTCTCTCAGCGCGTGGAAGCTCGTGTACCTGCTGAAGAATAAGGCAGATGATCAGAATGCTTTCGACTTTAGTTTCTCCATCTATCAGCGGACGGCCTGAACAGATCCTCTTGTAATAAGGGAGGCAGTTTTTGAACCGGCCTCCCTTATTTATTGGTTGTTTTTAGTGACGGATGATGAGCTTCTTCACCGCTTCACCGCAGCGTACATAGTAAACTCCGGCAGCCCATGCTTCGGTGGTGACATGGTAAAATCCGGAATAACTTCTTCGCTCGATCAATTCGCCTACGGTATTGTAAACTTCCAGATCCCGTTCTTCTGAATCGGATACCTGTATCTGCACCTGATCACCGGCGGGATTCGGATATACAGAAAGTTGTACCGGCTGCGACAATACCTCTTCGTTAAGACCTACACTGTTGTTGTTCGCCGAGATGGTGGGTGATTGAATGACGAAGTTGCCAGTTCCGTTAGGTACACGGGCATAACCCATATCCGCCAATTGACCGGTCCAGGTGAGTGAATCAACAATATTTCCGGCTGTGTCAAGTAACATCAGTAATTCTGCGATAGCTGATAGTTTGAAATTGGCATGATAGGGTCCCTGGCTGCTGTCTTCATCCGCCCAAACAATCAGATAATCGTTCGGCTGGATGATGGTGCCGGCAGGTATTTCAAATTTGTCGAGGTTAAGCGGATTATCCGTGAGGTAGTAGCCACTGAGGTCGACAGGACTTGTTGATTTATTATAGAGCTCGATCCAGTCGTCATATTCTCCGAAATTATCTGCTGCCGTACTTACGTTAGAGGCCATGATTTCATTGATCACAATAGCCGTATCTGCCGATGCCAGCGGCGCAACCGTATAGATAAATACATTATGTTCGGCTCCGGCCGGCAGGTAACTTACACTTTTGGATGTGTTTGCTGATGCGGCCTGTATATAATAGCGAACCAGTGTTCCTGCATAATAACCGGGAATAGTGCCACCGTATATGCCATCTCCTGCTGCAACGTCGTCATGTAGGCCATCATCATACATCGGCGATTTGAAGAATCGTCCGACGAGATTTCCGGTGAAGTATAGCTGAACATTGTCGATACCTGCTGCAGAGGTAACGGTTGCCCGGATGTTTACCGCTTGCCCGGAAGCCGGTTGCTGATATTGTACTCCATTCACGAAATAGGGGGCAGAAGAAATCACCGGAGCTACCTGTTGTATCTCTGCATTGGAGTTGATGTAGTTTTTACGCGTGTTGATGAAATTCTTCAGCACCTGAATCTCGCTGTTGTATTGCGAGTAGGTAAACATTTTCTTCGGATCATTGGTGACGATGGT
>JBIIHN010000261.1:0-3703 GCA_044235745.1 Bacteroidia bacterium | reverse complement strand
TCGTTCGACATATTCTTACCACACGCAGATCCCGCTCCATGTCCCGGGAAAACGATCACATCATCCGGTAAGTTCATGACCTTGTTACGCAAAGAATCATACAGGTAACCGGCCAACACCTCCTGTGTAATATCTCCCTTCTGTGCAAGATCCGGACGGCCTACATCTCCAATAAAAAGAGTATCACCCGTGAAAAGGCTGTGTTCCTTTCCGTTCTCATCAATGATTAAAAAACAACTGGACTCCATTGTATGTCCGGGAGTGTGAAGTACTTTGATCTTTATTTTACCGAGTGAAAGAACTTCGCCGTCTGTTGCAACATGGGCTTTAAAGTTTGGTACAGCTGTAGGTCCGTAAACAATTGTAGCCCCGGTTTCCTTTGCCATATCCAGATGACCTGATACGAAGTCGGCATGAAAATGCGTTTCCAGCACATACTTATACTTTGCGTGATCGCGTTCGGCCCGTTCCAGGTAAGGTGCAAACTCTCTTAATGGGTCAACGATAGCAGCCTCGCCATTAGATTCGATGTAATAGGCTCCGTGTGCCAGACATCCTGTGTAAATCTGTTCAATTTTCATGGTAGTAAGATTAGATGTTTCTGTAATTAATTTTAAGCAAAATTACTTTGCCTTCTATCTTCTCCACGTTACATAAGTTACATGCACCGGATGATCTTCATCAGTAAAACGGACCGTATTTCCACTGACAATTATCAGTGTGGCAATTTTTTCTGCAAGGCACCATAAAGAAATGTACCAAGTATCGCCCCAACAACAACAATCAACATGGGAAGATAACCCGCACCTACATTTACAATCATTGGTCCGGGACAAGCACCCGTCATAGCCCATCCTAAACCAAAGATGGTTCCACCGGCGATATAACGAATAACCGATTTTTCTTTATCCTGGAAAACAATTTTACTGCCACTGAAATCCCTGATCTTATATTTTTTGATGAAGGCTGTCAGTATCATTCCTAATGTTACAGCTGTACCAATAATGCCATACATGTGAAATGACTGAAACCTGAACATTTCCTGAATACGGAACCAGGATACCGCTTCAGACTTCGCCATGACAATCCCAAAGATTATCCCTGCAAGAATAAATTTCAATACTTTCATGCTATTCCGATTACGTAAGGTAAGAGTTTAGGTAAGATAAGCCAGGTCATGGTGAGTCCCCCGATGAAGAACCCGATGACGGCAATAAGTGATGGCAACTGAAGATTACTGAGTCCGCTGATTGCATGCCCTGAAGTACATCCACCGGCATAGCGGGTGCCAAATCCGATTAAGATTCCGCCCGCGAAAAGATAAATCCAGATGGAAGGTTGATCCAACGCCTCCTTCCCGAATAATTCAAGCGGCTGAATACCTTCCGGAGCTTTAATGCCCACTGCCTGCAAATCTGAAACTGTGGCTTCAGAAATTTTCACAGGTTCATTGTTTGATAAATAATTTGATGTAATAAAACCACCGATGGCAGCACCGGCAAGGAACCATAAATTCCACACCTGTGCCTTCCAATCGAAATCAAAGAAGGGGATATTTTTTCCCGCACCGCAGGCCGCGCAGATTGTCCGGAAATTAGAGGAAAGGCCGAATGATTTTCCGAAGAAAAGCAATAAGGCCATTACGAAGACGATGATGGCACCTGAGGTGTACCATGGCCATGGCTGATAAATCCAGTTCATTTTTGCAGATGATATGTGATAAGTGGTTTGTATAGATGATTCACTAATTTTTCTACCGGACTTGAATACAATACCTGGTGAATACCCTTTCGTCCATGCGTACCAATGCAGATAACATCCATATCGCGCATCTGATTAAAGTGAGTAATACCATGTACGATATTCTGGTCATTCAATATATGAATTTCTGAATTCGCATAGCCAAATTCACGAATTAAATTTTCCATATTCGCCCGCATCAGTTCAATTAGCATTCAATTTATTTTTTGATTGTACTCGGACAAACCCAATCAGTAAGATCAAACTGACCGGATTCCTTGATCGCCTTAAAACCACCTCTTACATCGATCAGATTATGAAATCCCCTTGCACGAAGTATCGATGTAAAAATCATCGAACGGTAGCCGCCTGCACAGTGTACATACACCGGCTCATCGCGTTTTATTTCGGTAATGACATCATTGATATAATCCAGCGGGGCATGTTGCACATTACGGATGTGTTCAGCAATATATTCTCCGTGTTTTCTGATATCAACGATGTTGGTTTGCGGATCCTTCTTCTGAATCTCCGCCAGTTGTTCAGCGGATATGAGGGTAATTGTATCAGTTTCTTTACCGTCTGCTTTCCATGCCGCGAATCCGCCCTTAAGATATCCCAGCGTATGATCATAGCCCACACGAGCCAATCGTGTCACCACCTCCTCTTCCCTGCCGGGTTCTGTAACGATCAACAATGCCTGATTTACATCGGGTATTAATGCTCCAACCCATGGAGCGAAACTTCCGTCAATACCAATATTGATAGAATTCGGGATGAATCCGGCTGCAAACACCTGTGGATCCCGTGTATCAAGCAATAAGGCACCGGTTTCGTTGGCAGCTGCCTCAAATGCTTCAGGAGATAACGCTTGCGTTCCTCTCTTTAAAACATCATTGATGTTGTCGTATCCTTTCTTGTTCATCATCACATTTTGCGGAAAATAGGCAGGTGGCGGCATTAACCCGTCTGTTACTTCTGCAATAAATTCCTCACGGGTCATGTTGGCGCGTAAGGCGTAATTCGTTTGTTTCTGATGAGCGATGGTATCAGAGGTCTCCTTACTCATGTTCTTCCCACATGCCGAACCGGCTCCATGAGCAGGATAAACCACTACCTCATCCGGTAAGGTCATAATTTTGGTGCGCAGAGAATCATAAAGATAACCGGCCAGATCATCTTGTGTAATACTTCCCTTCTGCGCAAGATCCGGGCGACCAACATCGCCGATGAACAACGTGTCGCCTGTAAAAACAGCTACTTCCTTTCCGTTTTCATCTTTGAGCAAATAACAGGAAGATTCCATCGTATGGCCCGGAGTATGCAATACTTTAAATGTGATATCTCCTACTTTGAATTCTTCTCCATCAGTGGCAATATGTGCTGTAAATCCGGTTTGTGCTCCCGGACCATAAACGATCTCAGCTCCGGTAGCATTCGCCAGATCAATATGACCGGAAACGAAATCCGCATGGAAATGCGTTTCGAACACATATTTGATTTTCACACCATCTTTTTCAGCACGATCTATATACGGCTGGATTTCACGGAGTGGGTCTATCACCACGGCTTCGTTGCCGGAAACGATATAATAGGCACCTTGTGCAAGACATCCGGTATAAATTTGTTCGATTTTCATTGCTATGATTTTTATTTATTTTCTTTAATTATTTCGTTAATAACAGTTCTTTAATGATGATATAGATTCCTGTGATTAATACAAACCAACCGAATCCCTTCTTCAACTTTTCCCCTTCGAATCGACTCGTCATCGCATTCCCGATAAAAATTCCAATGATCGCGATGACAGTAACAGCTGACAATAACGTCCAGTCTATTTCGTAGTGACCAATGTCCCCCATAAATCCAACGAGCGATTTTGCTGCGATGATCAACAAAGAAGTTCCTACAGCTTCCTTCATCGGTAATCCGCTGAGCAGCACCAATGCCGGTATAATCAGAA
>JBIIHN010000260.1:0-3707 GCA_044235745.1 Bacteroidia bacterium | reverse complement strand
TGTACTGGGCTATTTCCGTTTTCAGAATAAATACAGGGCAACCGCAGCTGAAGTCGTTCGAACCCTGAAATCAGAAAACTACCAGCTTGCTGTAATCAGCGGTGACCATGAATATGAACGTCCGCATCTGGAAGGCATGCTAAGACAAACGTATGGTTTACGTTTTGAACAGAAGCCATCTGACAAATTAAACTATGTTGATCAGCTGCAGAAGGAAGGAAAGAAAGTAATGATGGTTGGTGACGGATTGAATGATGCAGGTGCTTTATTCTGTAGCCATGTCGGCATTGCCGTGGCTGAAGACATCAACAACTTTACACCCGGCTGTGACGGGATTCTGCTCTCTCGCAGATTCGGCGACATTCCAGGAATTCTATCCTTCGCGAAAGCCGGACACCGAATTATCATTATCAGTTTCATTATCTCACTACTTTACAATGCCATCGGACTATGGTTTGCGGTACAGGGAACTTTATCGCCTGTCATTGCTGCCATACTTATGCCCATTAGCACCAGTAGTCTGGTTATTTACACTGTGGTCGCAAGTAGTCTGAAAGCAAGAAAACTCAAACTTATCCATAAAAACTGATCTTAATCAGTTTTACGGCTAAGTAGCATCATAATGCCTTTCAATTGTCAAAAATAGCTTTGCAAACCATGAGCGTAATCCTCATTCTCATTGCCTTCAGTATACTGGTTGCCGGACTTTTCCTGGGTGGTTTTTTATGGTCGGTAAAAACCGGGCAATATGAAGATGATATTTCTCCTGCGGTACGCATCTTATTCGATGAAGAAACTACAACACATCCTACTACAACTAATCCTAAAAAACCTGACGCTGTATGACCATTGAAAAATTCAGCTATGACAACCGAATCGTCAAGAACTTCGGAGTCGCCACCATAATATGGGGCATTGTCGGTATGCTGGTCGGACTGATTATCGCCTTACAGATTCCCTTTCCGGGGCTGAATCTGGGTGAATATCTCAGTTTCGGTCGTGTACGACCCATTCACACCAACGCGATTATATTCGCATTTGTCGGAAACGGCATTTTCATGGGTGTATATTATTCACTGCAACGCCTATGCAAGGCTCGTATGTTCAGCGATTTTCTGAGCGGGCTTCATTTCTGGCTCTGGCAAACGATCATCGTGCTGGCCGCACTGACACTCATTACCGGGCATACCACCGGAAAAGAGTATGCTGAACTTGAATGGCCGATTGATATCCTGATCGCATTGGTTTGGGTCATTTTCGGCATTAACATGATTGGCACGATCGTAAAACGACGTGAGAAGCATATTTACGTAGCCATTTGGTTTTACCTGGCAACTTTCATTACGGTAGCTGTGCTGCACATCGTTAACTCCATGGAGATTCCGGTGAGCTTATTGAAGAGTTACTCCATGTATGCCGGCGTACAGGATGCACTGGTACAATGGTGGTACGGACATAATGCAGTGGCCTTCTTCCTGACCACTCCATACCTCGGTTTAATGTATTACTTTGTACCCAAAGCCGCTAATCGTCCGGTTTATTCATACCGTCTCTCGATTATTCACTTCTGGGCACTCGTATTTATCTATATCTGGGCAGGTCCTCACCATCTGCTCTACTCTGCCCTTCCCGATTGGGCACAATCACTCGGCACTGTATTCTCTGTGATGCTCATAGCACCAAGTTGGGGTGGAATGATCAACGGATTACTTACGCTCAGAGGTGCATGGGATCGTGTTCGTGAAGACATTGTTTTAAAATTCATGGTTGTTGCCATCACCGCCTATGGTATGTCGACGTTCGAAGGACCGATGCTGTCACTGAAAAACGTAAACGCCATCAGTCACTTTACCGACTGGACCATCGCACACGTACATATCGGAGGATTGGGATGGAATGGTATGCTCACGTTTGGCATATTGTATTGGTTAATCCCTCGACTTTACCGCACCGGGTTACATTCTAAAAAAATGGCATCCTTCCATTTCTGGATTGCCACGCTGGGAATTCTGTTCTATGCGATTCCCATGTACTGGGCCGGCTTCACACAAAGTTTAATGTGGAAAGACTTCACTCCGGATGGCGTACTCAGATACCCGAATTTCCTCGAAACCGTTACTCAGTTATTACCGATGTACAAGTTACGTGCATTAGGCGGTCTGATGTATTTCATTGGTGCCATTGTGATGGTGTACAATCTGGTGCTGACCATGAAAGCAGGAACCTTGCACGCCGACGAACATGTAGAGGCGCCCTCATTCAAATCACTTCCTGAAGAACAACATGGACACTGGCATCGTTGGATCGAACGTCGCCCGGTGCAGATGTTGATTTTAAGTGGTGTATTAGTCATTGTTGCCAGCTTATTCGAATTCATCCCCACCTTCCTGATCAAAGAAAATATCCCCACCATTGCGGCGGTAAAACCATACACGCCACTCGAATTGCAGGGTAGAGATATCTATGTCAGAGAGGGATGCTACACCTGTCACTCGCAAATGATTCGTCCGTTCCGTTCAGAAACTGAACGTTACGGAGAATACTCCAAAGCAGGAGAGTATATTTATGACCATCCTTTCCAATGGGGCTCAAAGCGTACAGGACCGGATCTGATGCGTGTTGGCGGTAAATATCCCAATGTATGGCATTATCACCATATGATGGACCCCACCACGATGTCACCCGGATCAATTATGCCTGCATACACTTTCATGGCAGAACGCGAAATTGACATGGCCAGCACACCTGCAAAAATCAGGGCTATGCAAACATTGGGGGTTCCATATCCAGAGGGTTATGACACCAAAGCCAACGATGATCTGATGAAGCAGGCCAATGAAATTGCAGCTGATCTGAAGAACAATAAGGTAGGCATTGCCGCCAATACAGAGATGATTGCCATCATTGCCTATCTGCAACGGATGGGTACTGATATAAAATCTGCAAAAGTTGCAACTAATCCATAATTCGAAAGCATATGATCAGGAAATATCTCGAAAGCATAGCCGGTGTAGAAATTTACCCGGTGATCTCCCTGTTGATCTTCTTTATATTCTTCACGGCTTTAATATCCTATGTTGTGAAATCACGCAAGGAGCATATAGATAAACTCAGTCGACTCCCGTTGGATTCAGAAACAAACAATGCCTAATCCTTACCACATGAACCGAAAAATTAAAAATATACTATTCACCGGTTTACTGACAACAGCTCCGGTATTGATCACCTCAGCACAGGATGCAGCGACAACCGCTGCAACAGCAGTGGCAAAACCAACTGTGCCGGAAATTTTCTTTAACCCAAGCTTCTACATCATTGCGTTTCTTTTCATCGTCATGTTTGCAGTGATTGTCACTCTTACACGAACAATCCGAATGCTGGCAGCCGGACTATTACCGGAAGAAGCACGTAAAGCATTGGCGGAGGAAAAAATGAAAGAGGCTGTCATTGAATCTGAAGCTCCCTCCTTCTGGGCCAGGTTTGATCGTGCTGTTTTAACAAAGGCAATACCGGTAGAAAAAGAAGCGGACGTCATGCTTGACCATAACTATGATGGCATCAAAGAACTTGACAATTCACTTCCTCCTTGGTGGGTTTGGGGGTTCTACCTCACCATCATTTTCAGTGTGGTATATCTGTTACACTATCACGTTATGGACACCGGACCATCATCTGAACAGGAATATCAAAATGAGCTTGCAACTGCC
>JBIIHN010000259.1:0-3726 GCA_044235745.1 Bacteroidia bacterium | reverse complement strand
GAAACGTTCAACACGCTGTTGCTGCAGTACGTTGATGTTAGCTGAAGCATTGTCATTACGGAATGACAAACCTTCACCATCGAACTTCATCGGCGTACCTACGTTGCGAAGGGCAATACCAAACTTCAGGTTATCCTTCGCCTCATTGAATCCGGTGATATACTGAATACCGGCATCAATTACAAGACCTTGTGCCTTTACGTCATTGATAGATTCCGAAATCATACGCACCGCTAATCCGCCGTAGATACTGTTGCTGAATTCCTTCGCATAGCTGAATCCAACGGTAAGAAACTGCGGAGAGTAAGTACCCAGACCGCCGTCAGGCTGTGTTTCGTTGGTACGCTCAATATCACCAAAGCTCATAGAAGTAACGGTAAGTCCCATTGAACCGGACTCACCCACTTTCTGACCCACGCCGAAAGAACTGATTTTAATATCGGTTCCGCGCATCCAGTCTGTTTGAGCAAATACCACTTCGGTCCCTTTATTAAAACCAAGACCTGCAACGTTCAGGTTCATGGCTTCGATTCCACGCACCAGGGCAATATTCGCACCGCCGAAACCGGAGGTACGAGCCCATGGATTAATTAGCAGCTCATTAGCTCCTGCCTGCCCGGCACGGTCTTCATTTCCTGCAACAGCAGGCTTTACCGTGAGGCTCAGCGCCATGCCTGCAGCTGATATATATACTAGAAGTTTTTTCATAATCATCAGGGTTGTTGATTTAACCGTTAAGCATTAGAAGGAGTCAAGGTCAATGGGTCGCATAATACCAAACCATTTCACCACTTTTTCGCCGAGAGTACCTGCATCGATGTGCATGATGTACATTCCACTTGCTACAGTAATGCCGGCAGTGTTTTTCATATCCCAGTCAAGTGTAGTAGCCTGGTTGAAATCGATACCTTCTGTTACTGCCTGTCCGTCGGATACGTCACTGCTGACATCCCGCTTATATTGACGCACCAGCGTTCCGTTAATCGTATAGATTGAAACAGTACAACGGCTTGGCAGGTTGGTAATTCTCACACGGTTATCCAGCTGATCTCTGCGTGTTCTCTCATAGGATGAGTATGCATAGTATGGATTGGGAACAACGCGAATGAAGTCAAGTGCAGATTTAGCAGCTTCAGTTACACCGGTTGTAGCTTCGAGCGCTCCGTCAATGGTGAACTCATACATCGGGTTACCGCCATTCTTAGGAGTTTGTCCTGCAGAAACGAAGGTATTATAGTTTTCGTTCACACGAAGACGAACACGAGTAGTTGTTTCAATTAATGAACGACCTGGTTCTACCAATGGAATAGAAGCCCATATTGCGCCTTTGAACACATTCCGTTTAGCTGCAGTAGAACCTGATTCAATCAGAGAACGAATTTTAGCTCCATCATCATAGATGGGCAAATCGTTCACACCGGCACCGGTTCTGTTAAACACCCAGATGGTATGCATTCCACCCCATACTGTGCGACCATTCGGATCAGGACCGATTTCTGAAGTCGGGTTCCAGATCATGTCCTTGCAGTAAGCGTAGTCAAGTGCAGAGTTTTCACCGAAGGCAATATTCAAACGCTCTCCGGTTTCCACATTGATCGCATAACCCGGGAACCAACCCATTCCTTTATCAGAAATATAGTTCGGGTCATTCGGATTGGTACTTGGTCCGCTTCCGATAGTAGCAGGATTACCGTCCTTATCTACAGATGCCTGATTACGGCGGTCGAGACGCTTGGCAGTTCCTACAGTTGGCATTGTATCTTCACCGGTTTCGAATACTACACATCGGCTCCAGAGATTTTTGTCCTTTGTGAAAACGATATCCACACTGGCCATGTAATCCCATCTGTTGAGCACGTTTACAAGTGCATCGTTTGGTTTTACTGCACCAATAATTCCAGTATTAGCCGTTACACGGAATGCTGCCCATGTACCTCCCAATACATTCTCATACACTTCATTTGGGTCAATGAAGGTGCTTACGTTTACGTCACCTGCCTCAGTTCCTGAGCGGATCCAGTCTGTAGAATCACCATCGGAATCCGGCACACCAGATAACCAGGCTTTCGTAGGATCATTATAAACGATGTTCGCCTCAAGGAATCCATTGCTGGCAACAATGTTACCACCTTCATCAACTCCACCTACCGTATCGGTAGATAAACTGATATTCATCGAGACCTTTTTCTCTGTAAGAGAGAACTCATAAGGTTGGCTAAGGGTAAGCGGGGATCGATCAAATACTACTTCTGTTGTACCTGTTCCACTCACATAAGCACCCGCCGGGTTGGTAGCCAAAACCCACAACGAATCAATTCCGTTGGTACGAACAATACGGAAGTAACGCCTATTCACACCTCCGGTAGCAGTAATACCCTGAACAGAGTCAACAAATACATACTGGTTAGCCGCAAACTCTCCCGATCCTGATACAACAATCCGAAGTGAGTCCGGATCAGAGCTACTGAGTGATTGTAGAATGCTGATATCGTTAATTGAACGTTTGGGTGCGCCAATATTGCGAACTCCGTAAAACTGGCCTGTACCTACTCCTTCGAATGTCACGTTGTAACTTCCGGCTTTCACTTTGAATGGATCATACACCATCGGTTTGATAGGACCACGTCCGGCCTCATACACCGGATTAATTGCAGCGTGCGGAGGACCACTCATAATTTCGTTCACAGATTCCTGCGTCAGATCAAGTGAGTTGCCGCCATTTCCGGTTCCTTCAATTCGCTTCACTTTCACCCCATCTCCAAAGATGGCATTTGTGATTGTACCGCCATTGTTTACAACCGGCTTATGCGGGATACCGGAATAGATCTTCACGTTCTTACGACCCTGAAGATATGGTGCTTTCTGTTGCTTGGTATCATCCGGAGCAAGCGGGTTAAACGGACGATAATTGTTGTAAGCATAAGAAATCGCCATGAAATAATAAGGACGATAATTCGACAATGCCTTCAGTGTGAACAAATCCTGCGTAATCACGAAATTCTGCAGAATTCCGGAGTTCGCTTCAATCGTTTTCTGTGAAGGCACATAAGCGTTCAGGAAGTTATCATAGGTGTAATTCACCAACACAGTAACATCATCTTTAATATCAATCTGCGCGATCAGTTTTGCTTTGGAAGGATCTTCAATATCAGCAACTGAAACGTTCTCGTTAACTACCTGATATAGTTTGTACCCCTGAAACTTGAAGCTGCGCTCATCAAGTGATAAGGTATCCTGAACAGAAGTAGAATCATTGATCTGATCAGAAACAACGCCGGGTATATTAGCGTCTTCCTGAGAATACAACTCCACCTTTGAATTACGGGTATTTTCAAAAGAAAGGATCAATTGCTGATCCATTTCACGGATGGTTACCGGAGGAGCATCAGGACCATCCAATACGCCGAAGCAATTACGGAAGAGCGCCTGCGCCAAAGCATCAGAACGTTTAATTACAGCCACTGAAGCAAGCGGACCGCCGGTAGTTGCACGACCCCAAACCACACCGGTAGTGATATAGTTCACAGCACCGGGCAAGAGGGTGAATGTACCTGCAGATTGCAACCAACGCATATCGTCCGGCTGAATACCTGCTGTTACCATTGTCCATGGTGTAGAGAAGTTCGGATCGGTATTATCCGGGAACATGTAATCACAAGGAGTTGTTGTTGGACCATTGCCGCCACCACGTCCATCACCACCGTAAGTGATAATTTGACCATCGAG
>JBIIHN010000258.1:0-3727 GCA_044235745.1 Bacteroidia bacterium | reverse complement strand
CGTAAACCCTTTGTCTGGGGACCCATCGGTCATCATCCGCGGATTCCCAAGGATTATGTCCTGCACGTTTATGGATGGAAAGCCTATGTATTGGAAGAGTTGAAGTGGCTCACCAAAAAATATTTCTGGAAAGTAGATCCCCTGCTCCGTCAGACCCTATCGCATGCTGATACGGTCATCGCAATGAACTCCGGCGTTGAACGTGTGCTCGACGTTGATCATGGAAAAGTGATACATATGCCCAGCGTGAGTACCGAAGCACCTACAGAAATGAAAGAACTGCGTAAAGGAAGCGGGTTTACCGTTTTATCTTCCGGGCGTTTTGTGCCCCTGAAAGGATTCGATATTACCATTCGTTCATTTGCCCGTTTTTATCATCAGTTACCCATGTCTGCAAGACCCTTTGTTCGTCTTGTTCTGGTTGGCGATGGTCCTTATAAAAAATACCTTGAGCGCTTAGCCGAAGAAATGGTAATAGCCGATCGTGTTACGTTCATTGCATGGCTGCATCGGTCGGATTATAAAAAACTGTACAGTGAATCCGACGTGTTCTTATTTCCAAGCCATGAGGGTGCCGGGATGGTGGTGGCCGAAGCGCTGTCCTATGGACTTCCTGTGATCTGCTTCCGTAACGAAGGGCCCGGCGAATTTGTAAATAAAGATTGTGGTATCACGGTACCGTATAACCGTTATAACACATCGGTTACGCGTTTTTCGGAAGCCTTACGTCTCTTGCACGACAATACCCGAATGTATTATGCGCTTTCAGAAGGTGCGCGTCGTACCTTCCGCGAGAAGTTTGACTGGAACCTGAAAGGAGAACGGTTAAAGCATCTTTATGATCATCTTACCCGTAAAGCCGGTTAGCAGATGATTTCCGAACGGAAACAAACGATCGTAGCTGTACATCTGCTGAATGATTTCAGCGGAAGTCCGCTGGTGTTTTCTCAGGCCCTGCTTGCTTTGAAAAGCGAAGGTCATGAGGTCATCATCCATACCAGCAGCAGTAAAGAGGGATTTCTAAATGCGGCTGCCACTCCGTTCGTGTATTTCCCCTATCGGTTTTTCCCGAATGCCCTTCTCCGCTTGTTGGCCTTTACCTTCAGTCAGCTGTTTCTGTTTTTCCAGTTGCTGCGCTATCGGAAAACCGATGCCGTCATCTACATAAACACCATCCTGCCCTTTGGTGCTGCTCTGGCCGGTGCCTTTATGGGGAAAAGAGTGGTTTATCACCTCCATGAAAGTTATATCCGTCCTGCATTGCTAAAGCGCTTTCTTCGTTTCATAGCAGCAAAAACAGCGGATACCGCCTTGTATGTATCAGCGTACCTTGAACAGGAAGAGCGTCTTCCGGGAGTAACAGGAAAGGTGGTGTATAATGCCGTATCCGATGACTTTATTCGACGGGCGGCACAACATCAATATGCTGTACAGCCGCAGACCGATTTTACGGTGCTGATGGTTTGTTCACTGAAAGAGTATAAGGGCATTCCCGAATTTCTTCGTCTGGCAGCCCGTCATCCGTCGTTACTTTTTGAAATGGTACTGAATGCGTCCGAAAAGGATATAGTGTCCTATTTTTCACACCAACCGCTGCCATCCAATTTCTGTTGGTTCCCGGTGCAAAAAAATCTCGATGCCTTTTACCGCAGAGCAAGCCTGGTGGTGAATCTCACAAATCCTGCCTTGTGTGTGGAAACATTTGGCATGACCATTCTGGAAGCCATGTGTTACGGGATTCCGGTTATTGCTCCGCCTTTCGGAGGGCCAAAAGAAATTGTGAAAGAGGAAAAAAACGGTTTTACCATTGATGTTCGTGATGAAGCGGCGCTCGATTTTCGTTTACAGTTTCTGGCTGATAATCCGGCCTTTTTAAAACAACTCAGTAATGGCGCCAAAGAAACAGCAACCCGCTTTACTTCCGGACAATTTAAGTCTGAAGTGCTTCAAAACTTCTGATCGGTCCTATTGTCTGTTTACGCTCTTCAGCGAAAAATATCTTTGTATTTCTACTTCTGAATTTGGAGTTGCCCGAAAAGTCAATTGCCGGTCTATTGTCCCAAACACCGGTGTGTAATATTTTATGTAAGGTTTCATTCGTTTTTATCTTCTTTTTCCGAAAGAGATGATAAAACCTTTTGTAATTCACTGAAGCAGATCAAGGTGAACCGCAACAGATGCGGAAATCGCGAACACCGGCCTGAAAGCGGAGTGTAAGAATCCGGACTAAAACATTCGGATTTTTATTCAAACCTTACAATGTAAGCGTACGTAGAAAAACAGGCTAATAACCCTTTGGCCGTGTCGTAAATTTTATGCGTAGAGAAACCAAAAAACCAAAAATGAACAAAACCCGGGTCGCCATCATCGGCACTACCGGCCTTCCTGCACGTTATGGAGGTTTTGAAACGCTGGCTGAACATCTGGTTTCATCACTGGCGACGGAGTTTGACATGACCGTTTATTGCAGCAGCATGTATTTTGGTAAAAAGGGTAAACGTCCCGACACCTACAAGGGCGCGCGGTTACAGTACATCAATCTTAATGCAAACGGCTACCAGAGTATTCCTTACGATTTCATCAGCATGATACATGCTGTGAGGAACAATGACGTGCTGCTGGTTTTAGGTGTTTCAGGTGCTTTGTTACTGCCGTTCCTGAAATTGTTTACAAAGAAACCGGTGCTGGTCAATATCGATGGGCAGGAATGGAAACGTGAGAAATGGAACTGGCTTGCCAAAAAAGTGCTGGGGTTCAGCGAGAAGCTGGCGGTAGCATTTGCGGATGAGGTGATCACTGATAATAAGGTCATCCAAAACTATGTAGAGCGCGGGTATCGCCGTGAAAAAACGTTACTAATCGAATACGGAGGTGATCATGTTAAGCATTTTCCTGTGAGTGAAGAAACCAGGATAAAATATCCTTTTCTGCAGCAACCTTATGCTTTTAATGTGAGTCGTATCGAACCGGAAAATAATATTCATCTGATCCTGGATGCTTTCAGTCGTTGTCCGGAGCGCAACCTTGTAATCGTTGGATTATGGAACCACGGTCAATATGGCATAGATCTCAAACAAAAATACAGCGGGTATCCGAATATCTTCCTGCTTGATCCCATCTATGATCAGGACCGTCTGAATGAAATCCGTGCTAACGCTGACGTATATGTGCATGGCCACAGCGCCGGCGGAACAAATCCAAGCCTGGTGGAAGCCATGTGTCTGGGTCTTACTGTGATCAGTTATGGTGTCAGCTATAACCGGGAAACAACGAATCACCGTGCCCGGTACTTCAACAATAAAGAAGAATTACTGAACATCCTTCGTGATCTTACTACGGCAGAAAAGAAAACAATCGGTCAGGAAATGAAACAATACGGATTAAGAAAGTATACATGGCAGCGGATTACTTCCATGTATGCATCCCTGTTCCGTGGGGAACAACCAACTGTTGATCTGTTATTGCACGATCTGGATCAGAAGGGGGAAGAAACAGTGGAGATGAACTACAATACAGAGATATTGAAAGAAGCATGAGAATCTTTACCGTTTTAAGGTGTTTATTGTTAGCACTTCCTTTCCTGTCATCTGCTCAGCAAGTGATGACTGTGGCGGGATTGGCCGGTGTTTCCGGCACCGGAGATGGTACAGGAAGTGTGGCACGATTTCATGAACCACATGCGCTTACTGCCGACCGGAGCGGAAATATCTATATTGCCGACCGTCTG
>JBIIHN010000257.1:0-3735 GCA_044235745.1 Bacteroidia bacterium | reverse complement strand
ATCATCAATTCACCAAGCTCGAGGAAATCTGCCACGCGTCCTGCTTTTTCAAGATTCTGGTTGAGTTCCTGATCGGTACCCGGTACCAGCAGGTTTTGCCAGAATTCAGTCTTAAGTGCACGCATCTTTTCAATGCCTTCTTTCAATCCCGCTTCGTTTCGTCCCATGCCGCAGTGATTCCACATGATCAGACCCAATTCGCGGTGGAAATCGTGTACGGTTTTCTTTCCTTTGATCGAGAGAAGTTTGTTCAGACGTTCCTTAACGCTTTTCTCGGCCTCCATAAATTCAGGAGTATCATTCGGAATCGGCTTCCGCTCCACACCGGCTAGATAGTCACCGATCGTGTAAGGGAGTACAAAATAACCGTCTGCGAGACCTTGCATCAGAGCGGATGCGCCGAGACGGTTGGCACCATGGTCACTGAAGTTGGCCTCGCCGGCTGCATAGAGACCGGGAATGGAAGTCATCAGATTATAATCCACCCAAAGTCCGCCCATCGTGTAGTGTACAGCAGGGTAAATCATCATTGGTGTTTTGTAGGGATTATCACCTGTGATCTGCTTATACATATCGAACAGGTTTCCGTATTTCGATTCCACCGTTTTCTCTCCCATGCGGCGAATCGCATCGCTGAAATCGAGATAAACGGCGAGTCCGGTTTTCCCTACACCATAACCTTTGTCGCACATGTCTTTTGCTGCACGTGAAGCGATATCGCGGGGTACGAGGTTACCGAAAGAAGGGTAACGACGTTCGAGGTAATAGTCACGATCTTCTTCCGGAATATCCTCCGGTTTACGTGGATCTCCTTTTTGTTTGGGAACCCAAATACGTCCGTCGTTACGAAGTGATTCCGACATCAGCGTAAGTTTCGACTGATGATCGCCGGAAACCGGGATACAGGTAGGATGGATTTGTGTAAAACAGGGGTTGCCGAAATAGGCTCCTTTCTTGTGTGCTCTCCAGATGGCCGTTGTGTTACTGCCACGTGCATAGGTGGTAAGATAAAACACATTACCATAACCACCGGTTGCCAGTACAACGGCATGTGCACTGTGTCGTTCTATCTCTCCGGTTACCAGGTCACGTGCGATGATACCGCGCGCCTGTCCGTCTACCATCACCAGCTCGAGCATCTCGTGGCGGGTGTAGCTCTGGATTTTACCTTCACCTACCATTCTGTTCATGGCAGAATAGGCGCCGAGCAACAACTGCTGTCCGGTTTGTCCTTTGGCGTAAAACGTACGGGATACCTGCGCACCACCGAAAGAGCGGTTGTCGAGGAGTCCGCCGTATTCACGGGCAAACGGTACACCTTGTGCGACACATTGGTCGATGATGTTGACGCTCACCTGTGCGAGACGATAAACGTTGGCTTCCCGTGCCCGGTAGTCACCGCCTTTGATGGTGTCGTAGAACAATCTGTAAATACTGTCGCCGTCATTGCGGTAGTTTTTGGCTGCGTTAATTCCTCCCTGTGCGGCAATACTATGTGCACGACGGGGAGAATCCTGAAAGCAGAACGTTTTTACGTTGTATCCAAGCTCTGCAAGAGATGCCGCTGCAGAAGCCCCGGCGAGACCGGTTCCCACAATGATCACATCATACTTGCGTTTGTTGGCCGGATTTACCAGCTTACAGTTAAACTTATGACGGTCCCACTTTTCTGCAAGTGGTCCTGAAGGTATTTTGGAATCGAGATTCATTTCGATGATTGTGCTTATTTGTTGATGAATAAAAAGTAAATGGGCATGGCCGCAAAAAGTGCCGGTATCAAGATCGCGAAGATGAGTGAGCCGGTGTTGCGGATGAGCGCTTCATATTTTTTACGTCGAATACCCAACGTCTGGAAAGCACTCTGGAAACCATGTAACATATGATAACTCAGTGCGAGCATGCTGATCACATAAAAGGCAACCACCGCGGGATTTTTAAAGGCCGTATTAACGACACTGTAAAGATCCTTGCAGATAATGATTTTATTACCCATGTAATCCATCTCTGCCGGATGCAGGTTTTGTGCGGCAGCTTCCGCAGCAGGAATCGTTTCCTGCTTTACGATGTTGCCGGTGGTGGCTTCTACAATGTAAGTCTTCCAGTCCATCGCCCCGAATTTATACTGATACCAGAAGTTAGCCATGTGGGTGACAATGAAAATTAAAAGGATGGTTCCGAGAATACCCATGTTGCGGGAAGCCCAGCTGGAGCCGCGGGTGTCCTTCGCCGCAGCATATTTCACCGGGCGCGCTTTCTGATTTCGCATCACCAGATAGAACCCGTTGAGTGCGTGCAGCAGGATGGTTGCGTAAAGCAAATACGAAACAATCTTGATCGGCGTGAAGGTGGTCATGAATACCGAGTACCGGTTGAAGGCCATGCCGCCATCGTTTTTAAATAATTGGAGGTTTCCTGATACGTGAACGATCAGGAAGATGCTCAGGAAGAGGCCTGTAAGTGCCATCAGCCATTTTCGCCCAACGGAGGAGTTGAGGAAGTCAAAGAATTTCGTCATATCGCTTGAAGATAACGTGTGTTGTAACAGACTGTAGAGGTCTGTTGTTTTTAGAGAGGTCACAAATTTAGTGGAACAAGGGATATGTAAGAGAGGGGAAAGGATGGAAATTTACACCTTGCAAGACATTGATATTCAGTATTTATAGGGTGTGATTCTGAAGCCTGGTGGATAAGTTGAGCGCGTTGGCAGCGCCATGAGGCAGGATTGTTCTCTCACATGAGGGGATGATTTTCGTTCGGGTATATGCATGGGGATTTGTCATTTCTTATCTTCGCAAAAAAGGGACAGTTCATGACTTGTCCACGTTAAAGCAATCCACACGATGAAATATACACCGATCGATTCCCGACTCTTTGTCGAAAACAGAAGCCGGTTCATGGCTGCCATGGTACCCGGTTCAATCGCCTTCTTTAATGCTAACGATGAAATGCCGCGCAACGGTGATGCGAATTTCCTGTTTCGTCAGAATTCGGATCTGTTTTATCTGAGCGGTATTGATCAGGAGCAAACCATTCTTGTCCTGTTTCCGGATGCCCCTCTTCCGAAATACCGTGAGATTCTCTTCGTGCGTAAAACCAATGAGCATATTGCCGTTTGGGAAGGTCATAAGTACACCAGGGAGGAAGCCCGTGCTGCCAGTGGAATTCAAAGTGTGTACTGGCTCGAGGACTATAATGCCATCGTACCGATGCTGCTTAACCACTGCCAGACCATCTACGTGAACATCAACGAGAACGATCGTTTTGTTTCGGATGTGCCTTACCGTGAGCTGCGCTTCGCCAATGATCTTAAAAACCGTTATCCCGGACATAAATTCGAACGTTCGGGACCAATCCTCGCCGGGCTCCGCGCGATCAAGCATGATATTGAAATCAAGCTGATGCAGAAAGCTATGGATATAACTGAAAAAGCTTTCCGCAGAGTGCTTCGCTTTGTGAAGCCGGGAGTAATGGAATATGAAATTGAAGCTGAGATCACACATGAGTTTATAAGGAAGCGTGCTAACGGTCATGCTTATACTCCCATTATCGCCAGCGGACCCAGCGCTTGTATTCTTCACTATAATGATAATAACCGCGAGTGTAAAGCCGGAGATGTAATTCTGCTCGATTTCGGTGCCGAATATGCCAATTATGCTGCTGATCTGACCCGTTGTGTGCCTGTAAGTGGTGAGTTTACCCAGCGTCAGCGGGATGTGTATAATGCGGTGTTGCGGG
>JBIIHN010000426.1:0-3743 GCA_044235745.1 Bacteroidia bacterium | reverse complement strand
GGTTGATGAACTTTATCGACTGGTGAACCTGACGCGATGAATCTGCTTAACCCTCTTGCTCTTTTCGGGCTGGCCGCTGCGGGGATCCCTCTGCTGCTGCATCTGCTGAACCTGCGGAAGCTGCGCGTTGTGGACTTCGGCAGTATCCGCTTCCTGCAGCAACTGCAGCAGAAACAGGTCCGGCGCCTGAAGCTTCAGCAGATCCTGCTGCTGATCCTGCGTACGCTGATCATCGTCTTTGCGGTGCTGGCTCTGTCCCGTCCGACCATTGAGACAACACTACCGGTGCTGGCATCATCGGCACGTGCGAGCGTTGTCATCCTGATCGACAATTCAGCCAGCATGGAAGCTTCTGACGGACAAGGTCCACGTCTTGATCAAGCGAAGAAGGCTGCTCGCCAGATCATCGACGGTTTGCGCAACGGAGACGAAGTGGTCGTCCTCCCGATGGTCGGCAGCGGAACAATCTCCAGGGTTGACCTGACGCGGACCTTTGATGCGGCGCGGCAGCAGATCGAACGCATTACCATTTCGGATGGCACGGCCAGCATGGCGGATGCGTTGCGCTCGGCTCGTCCCCTGCTGGAAAACGCCTTGCACGCTCACCGCGAGATCTATGTGATCAGTGATGCGCAGCGTTCGCTCTCACTGCGACGTCAAAGCGACACTGCTCTGGTGCTGGAGAAAGATGCGACAGTCTTTCTCGTGCGTATCGGCGAAGGTGATCAAGGACTCGAACAGAACATGAGTGTAGACTCCGTGGCCGTGATCACCAAGCTCCTGCAGCCGGACAGGCCGGTTGAGTTTGAAGCGGTCGTTCGCAATGGTAGCTCACGCGATGTATCAGGGGCTTTGGTGTCTCTGTCCTTTGGTGGTGTGCGCGTGGCCCAGAAGGCGATTGACGTGCCTGCCAGTGGAAGTCGCACCGTTACATTGGCGGCGCTGCCCAATAGAGAAGGGGCTTTTGCTGCTGCCATTGAGCTGGAGTCAGATGCCATCGATCGTGACAACATTCGATGGGCCGGTGTCACCATTCCACGGGGCTCGCGACTATGCCTCGTTGGTTCGGTGGATCGCGTTCAACTTGTTCGCACGGTTCTGTCGCTGCCAGGCGTTAGCGCAACGGTAGGATCGATCACCTCTTTCGAAACCGTAACATCTGCTTCATCGACATTGTCAGATGTCGATGTCGTGATCCTCTGCGGCGGTGCCTCGTCCGCTTCTGACGCATCGATCCTTCGGCAATTCGTCGAGTCCGGCGGAGGGGCGATCGTTTTCGCATCGCCACTTGCGGCCAGTCTGCTTCCGGTCTGTGGCCTTCAGCCCCTTGACGAACGTCAGACTACGACCGATGCTCCCTTTGTGATCACCTCTGTCGAGCGCGAGCATCCACTCTACCAAGGGGTGTTTCGAACCTCGGCGGACGAGCGCGCTGGTACCGAAGGAGTGCGTATCACCCGGCAGACACCGGCTGGTGGCGGCTTCGACGTTGTGCGGACCGGTGCCGGTGCCCTTGTTTCAGAGGCAACGGTTGGTCAGGGTCGCGTGATCTACATCGCCGTACCTCCAGATCTTTCTTCCGGCTCGTTTCCCGTCAGCGGGCTCTTTGCCGCAACGCTCGTGCGCAGCACGCTTTATGTCGTTGCGCCACGTGACCAGGGTCTCAACGTTGCTCTCGGTGAATCGGTAAGTATCCCACTTCCGGCGCGCTTGGCATCACGTGAGGCTTTTTCCGTCAGGGATCAGAGCGGCGTGAACGCTGTTGTTAAACCCGTGCGCCTGAGCACAGCAACGCTCCTGGCGGTGCCGGCGCAGTATGCGGCGGGCGTGACCATCGTGTCGACCACTGATTCGCTACCTGTGGTGACCGTTGCTGCCAATGCCTCCACTAAGGAAGCGCGGTTGGAGTTCTTCGAGGACTCACAGTGGAAGGGAAGCGTCGATCAGATGGTTCTTCGTCGTGACCATGTGGCCGAGATCTCCGCCGGGACGTCCATCGCCGGTGCCATCCGGCAGGCCCGAACTGGCTCTGAGCTGTGGCCCCTTGCAACCGTTCTTGCTCTGGCCTGCGCCGTGGCTGAGATGTTCGTAGCACGCTTTTTCGTGCGGGACGCTGCTGGCGATGCATCGTAACTTTGTTGTCAATGTCCATCACGGTACATCCTGACATCGCCCCCTTGCGAGATCGCCTGCGAGAGCTTCGCCTTGAACTGCGTGCGGCGATCGATGACTGGCATCGTCTTTCCACCGAGGTGCGGCCGCGGCTGCATGCACTCTATCACTCGCATTTTGGGGAGCTCGAGCGCGAGCTTCAGCAGTCGGCTCTTGCCGCATCCGAGATGTTTCGTCGTGTGGAGCTGCTCAGTATCAAGCATGAACGTGGTGAGAAGCTGACGCGTGAGATCGTGGAGTTGATTAATGAGGTGGTCGACAAGGAGTATGCCCGTTTTACGATGCGCATCCGCGAAGCCTTCGAAATGGATCAGCGTCAGCGTGATGATGCCGAGCGCGTGCGACAGGGGACAGCATCAGACCATGAGCTTGTAACTATGTACCGGACGCTCGTCAAACAGCTGCATCCAGATGTTGCCGAAACCGGTGAGTCCGATGCCGGCAACGAAGCCGTCTGGCATCAGGTACAGAATGCCTATGCGAACCGGAACGCCGGACAGTTGAGATCACTACTCACCGTGCTCGGCGTGAACGAGGCCCTCTCTCGAGAGGCAGACGACTGGGGCATTGACCGCTGGCGTGAAGAGGTCGATACCCTCGAACGTCGTCTAGGACTTGAGCAGCGCAAACTCCGACGTCTGCGTGCCGAAGAGCCCTTCACGATGGAACGGGACCTTGAGGATGAAGCTTGGCGTGTACGTCATCGGGATGAACTTGTGCGGGCTGTCGCGCGGAAACAAGATGAGCTTCGTGAGTCTGAGAAACGCTATGCCGATCTGACAGGGGGCTTGCTGCCGTCCGGAGAGAATCCGACCAAGACCAAGCAAGAGAGGACATTTGAAGAGGATTTCATGACGAATACCTACTTTGGACAGCGCTGATGTATTCAATCGAACAACGCGATGAGCAGCTCGTCAACTCGACGGCTGCGATCACCTACGAACTTGGATTTGACCGTGCTCCGCAGCACCTGGTCACCGTACGTATGCGCATTGACCGTGTTGCGGCTCCCGAGCTCACACTGGTGATGCCGTCGTGGTCGCCGGGAAGCTATAAAATTCGTGACTATGCCGGTTGGCAGGGTAATGTCCGATGCTACGCTGTTGACGGCAGCGTGCGCCGAGACTGTTCATTCCGCTGGCGTGATAAGGCGGCACTCGTGGTTGAGACCTCAGGGGCGAGCACCATCGAGGTTGAGTACCTCGTCTATGCCCACGAGCGTACCGTTCGGACCAGTCATGTGAACCGCTTCCATGCCTTCCTGATGCTTACCTCGATCTGTATGTATGTCGAAGGTCGCATGGACGAGGTGCACCACGTCGTCCTGACGCATGATCAGGGCGCGTGGCCATCAACATCAACGGCACTGTCTCGGGTGAAAGCGCCCACATCGGGCAGAATGATCCTCGGAGCGCTCAACTACGATATCCTGGCTGATTCGCCCATTGAGATCGGTGACCACCGTGTGCGGACGTTCACCGCTGCCGGTGCTGTGCACGAGGTAGCTCTTGCGACGAACTACGAGGTTGACATCGAGTGGCTCACCGAACGCGTGCGTCGCATCGTTGATG
>JBIIHN010000256.1:0-3747 GCA_044235745.1 Bacteroidia bacterium | reverse complement strand
TACCAAACTGCGTCTCAACAATAGTATAGTCGCCCTTTTTACCTTCAAAGCAGGCATCGTTGAACTCCTTCACCATCATTCCCGGCTGGAACCAGCCCAGATCACCACCTTTGGATTTTGCACCTTCATCGGTAGAGTATTTATCGGACAAGGTTTTGAAGTCCGCGCCACCCTGCAATGCTTTCTTGATACTATCGGCCTGCGCAAGTACATTATCTTTATTCGCGCCGTCGATTCGTAACAGAATATGTGAAGACTTAACGGAATCCGGCAACATCTTTACATCCGAAAGTTTGGCAATACGCAAAAGTTGTCCTTCTTCATACGGACCATAAACAAAACCCACCGGACTAGAGAACATCAGAGAATCGATATTAATAGGCAGTGAGCCCTTTTTATTGTATGCAGGATTAAAAGGATTATCGCTGTTGAGTGCTACAAAAGCTGAATCATTGGTAGAAGCACGGAACTCTTCAGTGAGTTTTGCAATAGACGCAAGGGCTGCCTGACGATCTTCCGGAGTAGGCTGAATTTCGAAAGTAACATACTCAATAGAGGCCGTTGACTCCTGCTTATATTTTTTCATTGTCGCATTGTACAATGTCTTTAACTCCGCATCTGTAACTTCAATTGTACTATCGACAATCGTTGTATAGGGAACAGCAACAAAACGAACGGAAGCCGGGCGATTACGCGCCATAAAATCATCCGTTGCTTCCAGTTTGGTAACATACATTCCACCTTTCAGAAGATTGTAGTACTTCTGCTGAATACGCTCTTCGCGAATGGCATTTTCAAACAGCATCCATTGTTTACGGGTACGGCCTGTCTGATCGTTATCCATATTCTTCAGAAACTGCGCCACGTTGGCCGGATTAAACTGCCCGGTTTTAGGATCCGTAAAGGCCTGCTTGATTTGCGGATGAGGATTTTTACCCTGAACCATATCCAGCAGTTCTTTCGGAGAACAAGTAAGGCCCAGCTTTTCAAACTGTGGCTTCAGCACCATATCGTTGATCATCTGATTCCACGTCTGCTCGCGCATCTGATCCATGGTATTCTGATCAACGGTTTCGGTATTGCTTTGCAACTTGTAATTATCTACCTGCGTCTGAACTTTTTCTTCAAAGTCCATCACATTTACACTTCTTCCGTTGATCTCACCGACGGCGGTATCACCGGAGCGAAATGCACTGTTGGAAGAGAAAAAGTCTCCAAGAATAAATGCCGCAAGGCTGAAACCCACAATAGCGATCAGTAAGCCCGCTCTGCCCCTGATTTTCTCAATAACTGCCATAATTTTCGTTCGTTAACTAATTTGAGGGTGCGAATATACAAAGCAATCTCCAATCGCGAAAGAAGAAACATCAGAAAAAGCACGGCTAAACTGTTTGAAAAATAGCATCTTAGCTTTGGATAAGGAAATATAATCTTCGGGGCTTATTTCGCGGGGCTTCCGGCCTTTCGCTCAAGCCGGATCCGCTGTCGGCGGCGCACGATGAAAAAGACAAAGGCCACCACGGTAAACATGTAAAACCAGATCGCAGAGGTGAGCGTTTCGGTCATCAGCTTGAACGTACCCAGTGAGGCGCCCAACAAGACGATCATCAGCCATGATATTTCCAGTATCCTCAGCATTGTTTCGCTTTATTTCTTGACGGTAAGCACACCGGTCACATTCAGTATTTTATATCGGCTGAAATCCTGGTTGGCTTCGAACCCGTTACCAAAGATCACTTCTTCAGCGGTTGTAATCTTTACATGCTGATCGCTGCTCAGTAATTCCTTTCGTTCATCCCAGATCAGCTTTTCCGTATTCAGCTTCTCCCCTTTTTTATTTACTACGACTACATCATTCCGCGCTTCCCATTTACGCTCGTTTTCATAATGAATCGCGTATTTGGCTTTTAACTCAGATTCTACGTTGAGCTGCTCATCAAAGAACTCGATATGTAATCCTCCCGGAAGCTCTGTGATCAGCTGATTGGTTCCGATCTTTTTCAGTTCAGGAGCCGTAACCTTTACACGGACGATGCCGGAGTCACTGTAGATGGTTTCAAGCCCCTTGATATGCTCCAGCGGCTCGTTTTCATATTTGGTGATACGGGCCACTTCAGAAGGATCATTTTCACAACCACTGCTTACGAAGGTGAAAACTACTAAAAAAAACACCGCGAGACGACGGGTGTTTAAAAAGATTTTACTTCGGGAGTGGGCTTTCATTATTCGTATCGCCGTTTCTGGAACCAGTTTTCGTTAAATGTGAGTCCAAAAACAATTCGCACGTATCTTTCCTGAATGAGATTGTCGGCAGTGGTGCCACGTTGTCCGGCTTCTATACCAAAGTTGAGCATAGACTGATACGCCTTTTTCATGGGAATGCCAACGCCCAGCGCTACCCCGATATCATTCAGCTGGTTGTTCCGCAAATTCAAATGTGATTGGTGAAAGTACATGCCTGCACGGTACTGAATCCGGTGGTACACTTTATTGCCCTTCGGATCCTGAACATATTGTCCGCCAAGGCTGAAACGTATCGAATTCTCGAGACTATCGGCACCTTCGAACGATTGATATTTGCTCCATTCGCGATATCTGAAATCAGACCGCACCAGCCATTTTTCCCCTTTGCCGAATTCAAACCCTGCCGCTATTTCTGCCGGTAACACCAGCGTGCCGTTTTCTCCATCTAGGTAAAGGATCGTGTCCTTAGGGACATCTACTCCAAAAGAATTTTCTCTGAAGGTCTCCCAGAGGAGCGTACGCCTTGCCGATACTTCCTGCTCAGGGGTATAAGTAACTCCCAGAGAAAGGTATTTCTCTTTCTGAAAATTGAGCCGGTAATGCAGGCCGCCGTCAACCATAAAATCTCCAGCCTGCACATCATCAAAAACACGGGTACCGAAGAAGTTTTCATCGCTGTATTCTATCTTCCTGCTCAGGTCCATGGCTCCGAACAGGTAGGCAACATTTACACCGATTGAAAATCCTTTAAACAATTTGATGCCGGTTCCCATGAAATAACGGTTATATCCTCCCTTTCCTTCGTAAGTAGTACTGAGGCTATTGGCAGAGTCAACCACCGAATTCGTTTCGATTGTATATCCAATGCCATTAAAAGGCATCAGCCCGAAGGTAAGTCCCCACTTGTTCTTTTTCAGCGGCAGCTGAATCTTGAGATACTCAATTTTCGCATTCCACTTTTTAGCGTCCAGGCCACCTTGTCGCAACCAAATGCGCTCAGCTGTAACACCGAATTCAAAAATCATCAATGAATCATACCCATAGGATGCGGGATTCAACGTATTGATCCGCGAAGAATGGGCATCTGCAATTCCCGTTCCTCCAAGACCACGTTGATGAGCGGAGCCAATGAACAGCAGATCGCCGGGGCCGAAACGTGAATACGGTGACACGGAACTGGTTTGGGCGGAGGTGGCAAGAGAAAAGAAAGAAAGAAAAAGTAGCAGGTGGCAAGAGTGTAGTCGGTTCATGTGTGCTGGTAATCTAGGATAGCATTCAACCCGATGAGGGTGAGATCAGGGACTGCAAAGATGCGGGATTTGAGCTGATATAAAAAGAAATCCGCATCCCCTCCCGTCATCACGACCTTTAAACGTGCTTCCATTTTTTGGTATTGTTCAGCTACTCCATCAATTTCAGCGATCATGCCGTTCACCACACCCGACTGAATAGACCCTCGGGTATCCCGTCCGATCAACGACGGATTATGAACGGGTTCAAACA
>JBIIHN010000255.1:0-3749 GCA_044235745.1 Bacteroidia bacterium | reverse complement strand
AGCAACAGAGCCTTCCGGATCATTGGTGTATGTTGCGTTTGGCTCTCCTTCATTAGCAACCAGTACATAGTTTCCGTCCGGAGTAAAAGTTAACATATCCGGTAGAGCGCCTACTGTAACCTGATTAAGGAAATTACCATTGGCATCAATAAATACAACTTTCCCTGAATCCTGTTTTACAACGGCTTCAACGGCAATGGCAATAATACCGTTCTTTGCAGCTACACTGTTGGCAGCGCTACCATATCCGGCCAAACTGAAAGAAGAAATCAATGAAGGCGTTGAAGGGTTGCTTAGATTAATGATATCCACATTTCCGGTGGATGCGTTTACTGAAAAAAGTCGCTTGGTGCTTGCATCATAGGCGGTAATTTCGGTGCCACCGGCATCGTAGGTGTTACTGCTGTAACGTCCTAAAAACCGCAATTGGATGGAGGGCTGTGCAAGAGCACTGATGGCGCTGATGCACAAGATCAATCCCATTGTAAGTCCTTGAAGGGAAGTGAATTTTAGTTTCATTGGTTGATTTTGTTTGTTGTCCGAAAGGACAGACTCCGATATTAAGAAAAGGATATGGCGTTGTTATCCAAATCCAATCTAATCGTTAACCCAATGCAAAGTGCAATCAAATGAAGTTTGCCCGTATCCCGCGATTCACTAATTTCACCAGCCTGAATGAACCCTACCTTCGAACTGGATAACCCTAAAATTGTCAGAGCCTGGACGTTTTACGATTGGGCAAATTCTGCCTATTCGCTGGTCATCAGTTCTGCGTTATTTCCAATATATTTCAGTGCCATCGCCAACAGCAACGGAGGGAAGTCGGTTCATTTTCTTGGCAGGGATTTTAATGCCGAATCGCTGCAGTCCTATGCCATTTCCTTTGCCTTTCTGATCATCGCTGCTGTTTCTCCGATGCTTTCGTCAATTGCAGATTACAGCGGACAGAAAAAGAAGTTTATGTTCTTCTTCAGTACACTTGGCGCTATCGCTTGTTCGATGCTTTGGTTTTTTGACAGCATCGATACCCTTTGGGTGGGTGTAACCTGTTCAACGGTGGCGGCCATCGGATATGCGGGAAGTATCGTGTTTTATAATGCCTATCTGCCGGAGGTGGCGTCGGAAGAGGAACAGGATCATGTTAGTGCCCGTGGTTTTTCCATGGGTTATATCGGTTCCAGCCTGCTCTTGATTTTTAATCTCACCATGATTCTCTTTCCTGATCTTTACGGAGGGGTAAGTAATGGTTTAGCGATGCGTATCTCTTTTCTCATGGTGGGTGTCTGGTGGTTTGGTTTTGCACAATATTCATTTGCTAATCTTCCCAAGGATCCTTTGTCGCGTCCCATTGGAAAAGATGTATTGACGAAAGGATACAGCGAATTGAAAGTGGTCTGGAATCAGCTACAGGGTTTACCTCACCTGAAGCGGTTTCTGATTGCGTTTTTGTTTTATAATATGGCTGTGCAAACCGTGATGTATCTAGCTACGTTGTTCGGTGTACAGGAAATCGCCTGGCCGGATGAGGAAAGTAAACAGAGTGGATTGATCGTTTGTATTCTGTTGATACAGTTTGTGGCAATCGGTGGTGCCTTCCTGTTTTCGTTTCTCTCCGCCCGCTTTGGAAATATCAAAGCGCTGATCGTTTCAATTGTGGTGTGGATGCTGATTTGTATTTCCGTGTATTTCTTCGTCTATGTGCCCTTTGACTTTTATATCACAGCGGCATTTGTCGGACTTGTGATGGGTGGTATTCAGTCGTTATCCCGCTCCACCTACTCGAAATTGTTGCCACCAACACATGATCATGCTTCCTATTTCAGTTTTTATGATGTGTGCGATAAAGTGGGTACTGTTTTGGGTACTTTTGTGTTCGGTTATGTGAATGAACTGACGGGTAGTATGCGCGATTCGATTATCGCGCTGGTTGTCTTCTTTATCATCGGTATTTATCTTTTACTGAGGGTGCAGGGACAAACCCGGATTCGGGAATTAAAATTTAAAAATTAGTCGTGATAGTAGATCTGTTTATACCTTGTCATGTAGATCAGTTTCGCCCGGAGACTGCGCGGAATACGCTGAAAGTGTTGCAAAGGGTGGGTTGTGGTGTGAATTATAATATTGAACAAACCTGCTGCGGTCAGCCGGCCTATGAGGATGGTTATCGTGACCATTGCAAGGAAGTAGGAGAGAAGCTGATTCGTGAATTTCAGGATGAGCGATATATCGTTAGCCCGGGACCCGGTTGTGTAATGACCGTGCGGGACTACTACCCTTCGTTGTTTCATAATTCGGCCTTACATAATGAGTATAAACTTGTGCAAAGGCATTTTTATGAATTAGGTGATTTCCTTGTGAATCGGATGAATGTGACAGAGATCGGCGCTGCTTTAAACATTAAAGCATTTGTGCTTGGTTCCTGTGCGTGTAAATCTGCAGATAGCACCACCGCGCTGATGTCGCTGCTTTCAAGAGTAAAACAACTGGTTATTACCGGCACTTCTTCGTCGGCTCAGTGCTGCGGAATGGGTGGCGGACTGGATCGTAAAAACGAAGAGTTGTCTGTGAAAATGGGGCGCGAAATAATTCAACAGGCAATGAATCAGGGTGCTGATACAATTGTTTCCAATGATCCTGCATGCATCCTTCATCTGCAGGGAATCATTAACAAGGAAAACCTGCCGCTGAAAACGATTCATCTGGCAGATGTGCTGGCTTCAGGATGGGAGTAGTTATTCCCTGATAAACTTACCGGTCCACTGCTCTTCTCCATCGTTGATAGTCAGCAGATACATACCCGATGGTATACCGGCAATCGGAAAATTTTGTAAGGATGCCGCATTTATCACTTCGTCTTTCATCAGTTTTCCGGCCATATCGGTGATGCGTATACGAAGTTCTTCGCGGTTCGGAAGCAACCCGATGGTGATGAAATCAGTTGCCGGTACAGGATATATTTCCGTGATAACCTGAGTTCCCGATAACCTGCAGTTTACATTTACATCTATCTGATTGGAATAACTGATGCAGCCATTGTTATTGGTCGATTTCACCCGATAGAGTCCGCTTTGTTTGGCTGCATAAACGGGAGCTGTTGCACCCGGAATGCTGACATTGTTTAGCTGCCATTGCCGTGTAAGTGTGTTGGCTGTGAAATTTTGTAAAACCACACTATCGCCGGCACAAAACACAACCGGACCAGCTGCCTGAATTTTGGAGCGGTAAATCGATACTTTACTAATGGGAGAAGTGGCGGAGCAGCCTTGCGGGGTGGTAACGGTCACTCTGTAATTACCGGCTTGAAATACGCCGATTGCCATCGTGTTTTGTGGCAGTAACTGACCGTTGCGGAACCATGCAAAACTGTTTGCTGACTGACTTCCGGAACTCATCACCAGCGTGTCTTTATTGCAAATTTCGGTGGTGCCCGATGGTTGGATATTTATAGTTGGTAAAGGATTTACAGTCACTGAAATTTCGTTCGTGAAGGTAGAGCAGCCGTTGGTATTGGTGACTCTGCAATTATACGTTCCTGAAGAAAGTGGTTTAATTATCGGATTTGTGGCCCATCCCAGCGCATTTCCGTTTCTAAACCATTGATAGGTCCAGCTGGTTGGGATTAACACATTCGAAATACGACGGACTTCCAGACTTCCTGTTTTCGCGCAGAATACAGTATCAGGTGCGTTAAGCTGCGTGTACGTGTCAAGGTATTCAGTATTGCAGAGTCCGCTGATAAATGACGCGTT
>JBIIHN010000254.1:0-3759 GCA_044235745.1 Bacteroidia bacterium | reverse complement strand
TATTAACATTTTATGGTCTTTATTGCTGTATGTAACTGAACTCAATCGTTCAGAAAGTGCCTGGATATTTCAGATGATCGCGCTGGCGATCCCTGTCGTGTGCATTATCATGGCGGTGAATGAATACAAGCAAAAGGAAGGGAATGGGTTCATCACATTTAGTGCCGCCTTTAAAAACGGATTGCTGATCTGCCTGATCGGTGGGATCATCGGCTCAGTTTTCTATGTCATTTACCTCGAAGCCATTGACCCTTCATTTAAAGAGTTTATGATGCAACAGCAGGTGGACAAAATGACAGAAATGGGAATGGGAGAAGAGGCCATTGAAGAGGCGATAAATAACTCCGCTAAGTTCCAGACACCCTTTTGGATGTTTACCTGGGGCATTGTCGGTTCCTTGTTTGTTGGTGCCATCATCTCATTGATCATGGCGGCTGTCCTTAAAAAACCGGACCCTAACGCGATTGTTTGATTAGTCCAGTGACTCGATTGTACGGCGAATTATATTGACACATTCGCCCAACTGCTCTTCTGTAATCACGAGCGGAGGCGCAAACCGGATTATATCACCATGTGTCGGTTTCGCCAGGAGTCCGTTATCTTTTAATCGCATGCAAACCTCCCAGGCATCAATGCCGTTTTTCTCTTTGATGACAATTGCATTGAGCAATCCCTTCCCTCGAACAGCTGTAATCCGGTCGGAGTTTATTTTCTTTAATTCTTCCCGCAATATCAGTCCTAACCGTGCAGCGTTGCCGGCGAGGTCTTCATCTGCCACTACCTTCATCGCTTCCATCGCCACTTTGCAGGCAAGCGGATTTCCTCCATAAGTTGAACCATGTTCGCCGGGTTTGATGGTGAGCATGATTTCATCGTCCGCAAGTACTGCTGAAACGGGTAAGAGTCCGCCGGATAGCGCTTTTCCTAAAATCAGGATGTCCGGTCGTACTCGTTCGTGATCACAGGCCAGCATTTTACCTGTACGGGCAATGCCGGTTTGAACTTCGTCAGCTATAAACAGTACACGCTTTGCTTTGCATAGATCAAAGGCTTTCCGTAAGTATCCTTCGTCCGGTACCACCACTCCGGCTTCCCCCTGGATAGGTTCCAGCATATACCCAACCACATTGGGATCTTCCAGTGCTTTTTCGAGAGCAGTAAGGTCGTTGTAAGGGATGACTTCGAATCCGGACATGAAGGGACCAAAGCCTTCATAACTCGATGGGTCTTGTGAAGTGGAAATTGCAGAGAGTGTTCTGCCCCAGAAATTACCTTCTGCAAAAAGTATCTTGGCCTTGTATTTCTCTACTCCCTTTACATCATACCCCCACCGGCGTGCAAGTTTGATGGCAGTTTCACCACCCTCAACACCGGTATTCATCGGCAGTAACTTGTCATATCCAAAAAGTTCCGTCATGAACTGTTCGTATTCGCCCAGAATATCATTGTGGAATGCCCGGGAGGTGAGTGTGAGACGCGTCGCCTGTTCAGTTAGGGCGTTTACAATTCTTGGATGACAATGCCCCTGGTTTACGGCTGAATAGGCAGAAAGGAAATCGAAGTAACGGCGACCTTCAACATCCCAAACATGCACTCCTTCTCCCCGGTGGAGTACAACAGGTATGGGGTGATAATTGTGAGCGCCATATCGTTCTTCCAGCTCGATGGCTTTCTGGCTGGTCATGAAGGGAGATTCCAATCGCATGGGGAGTAAATTTTCGCAAAGGTAATCAATGCGGAGATGGCCTTTAAATGAATTGGGTGAACGATTGGTAATTTTCAGCGGACAAGATGGATAACACCTGTCTTTTCATATTTCTCGTTTTCAGAGAATCCTGTATAGGTGATTTTATATCCGTAAACACCTTCCGGTGCGATGGCGCCCCGGTAACTTCCATCCCATCCGGCAGCGTTTTTATCACCTGAAAAAACCTGCTGGCCCCATCGGTTAAAGATGGTTACCTGTAGTTCATTTACAAAGGAGAAACGAGGAAACCACGTTTCGTTTTTTTCGTCATTATTCGGCGTAAACGCATTCGGAATATAGAGCAGTGGGCCCTGTGAAAGTTCTATTTCATTCGACCTTGAACTGGCAAGATAGCCTCCTGAACCTTCGTTGGCGACGACTGCATAGCGGTTTCTTCCGAATTGCGGGTCGAGTTCATTGTCTTCTGTGCTGATCAGAGTGGAAGGACCCGTCTGAAGGGTGAAAAAATCAAATCCTGTTCCTTCTGAGGCCCGGCTTAGTTCATAATCATTCACTCCGCCAAGCCATTCTTTGTAGGGGGTCCACTGTAGTGTGTTGGAGAACTGGTTCGCTTCACCTGACAGAAGAATGGTGCAGGCTTCGTTGCTGTATGCGCTTTCGTTTTTACAGAAATCGATGTTTTTCATTCTGTAACAATAGGAGTAGCGATCAGGAAACACCGCATTGTCGATCAGAGAATACGCGCTATAGTTGTTCAGGCGTGCAGTCTCAGTCCAGGATTCATTCGGGTCATTAAACCGGCGTTCAATAATATAGGTGCTATATGGACCATCAGGAAAGTCGGCCCATTTTATTTCTGTGGCGAGATCTCCGGGGAGCACCGTCGATGTTACAATGTAGTTTACATTCCTGTTTACCTGTGAAGTAGTGCAAAGAGTATCCGAATGCAGACTTATCTCTCCGCAGGTATTGATGCCGGTCATGTAATAACAGTAGTCATTTGAAAAAGGGTCGTTTATGCCGGTATCAGTGAATAGAACCTGCGCGGCATCGGTTGATTGCTGAATGAGTTGAAACGGACTTCCGTTCAGGCTTCGGTAGAGGTTAAATTGCCGGAATAATCGCGGAATGATTTCCGGTTGCGGACTTTTATGAATTTTTATGATTGAGTCCGTTATTTCCAGACACAGAAGATTGGGCTTGTTAATGGGTGGTACTTCTTTCACGCTGATGGTGATTTTCTTCACAGCCAATAACGGTATGGGACATCCGTTATCAGTAATTTCAAATTGTAATTTATAAACCGAATCTCTTGCTTGTCCGCAGACGGTGTACCAGCAAAAATCAGTACTGACGGTGGTGATGCCTGAGGTATCTTTGCTAAAGGCATAAGGCGGCAGAAGTCCGGATGCAGGTGTAGCGGCAAAAACTTCTCCGATGTGCCTCAGATAAACAGAATCTCCGTCGGGGTCGGTTGCGGTGATGGAAAAACATAAAGTATCCGCTTCGTAGATTTCAAAATTCTGATCCTGAACACTGGCCGATAAATTTGGTGCATCATTTCCGATGCAGTTTATCACGGTGAACTCTATCTCTCTTCGGATCTGACCAATCAGTACGCCATTGCGATATTCAAAAACGGTGACTGCCATCGCGAAGAAGCCGGCAAAATCGGGGATGCCTTCTGCCAGTCCGGTATAAGGATCGATGGTTATCGGGGTGACACTCCCGCAAATATTATTAAGCGAGAATCCGGTTGCCCAGAATGAATTGGAGTACGGTGCCGAAGGGACGGGCATATTATTTCCGCCCGGTGAATTTAACGCGCTGAATGGATTCGGATCAAAGTTGCTGGTGTAACCTCCGGCCATCGGACTGCTGAGCACATATACCAGTGAGTCACCATCATTGTCGGTTGCATTGAAATTAAACCGGAAAAACTGGCCAACACAGGTATAGGGCAAGGGTGGACTATTGAATACCGGACTGCTGTTTTGAAATACGGGGTCGGCCATTTCATGATAAAACAACATGGGGGTTCTGTCCGGCTG
>JBIIHN010000252.1:0-3766 GCA_044235745.1 Bacteroidia bacterium | reverse complement strand
CAACCGGTACCCGATGCGGTCTTCAAAGGAACAGAAAATATCGTGGTGGACGAGGCTGCTTTGCAACGCGACAATAGTTTCTGGGATACCGCCCGACATGATTCGCTGGCCGAGCGTGAACAGAAAATCTACCACATGGTAGATACCATTAAAACATTGCCCGCATTTAGAACCTATGTAGATCTCATAACGATGTTCTTTACCGGATATCGCGATATCGGTATGATTGAAATCGGACCGTACTATACCCTCTATAGTTATAATCCGATTGAGGGGAACCGCTTTCGTGTGGGTTTTCGTACCAGTGATGAGTTCAGTAAACGGTTTCAGTTTGAAGGGTATCTCGCTTACGGACTCCGCGACGAAAGATTTAAATATAAAGCGCAGCTCAGATACAAGATCAGTAATAAGCCACGGCAATTTGCGGGGGTGCAGTACCGTTATGATGTTGAACAGCTCGGGCAGAGTGATAATGCTTTCCAGGATGATAATATTCTCTCCTCATTGTTCAGGCGGAATCCCGCTACAAAACTGAATTCCATTGATTCGGAAAAGGCGTGGTACGAGATTGAGTGGTTCCCTGGCCTCAGCAATAAGCTGACCTTTCAGCGGGGTGAGTTTGTGCCGCTTGGCGACCTTGATATCAGCTATTATGCAAATGATGCCCGGACAGAAATCAGCAATAGTTTGCGCATTTCTCAGATTACCTTGTTTACGCGGTTTGCCTACCGTGAAAAATTTGTGGCCGGTAAAGTAGATCGTGTTAGCCTTGGCAGTAAATATCCCGTGCTGCAGGTCAATTTCACCAAGGGCTTTAAAGGAGTATTCAATAGCGATTTTGATTATCATAAGTTAAGTATCCGTATAGACGATCGTCTGCCACTGGCGCCTTTCGGTTATACCTACTGGGTGTTGAGTGCAGGCAAAACATGGGGTAAAGTGCCTTATCCGTTGCTTGAAATCCATCCCGGAAATGAAACCTATTTTTACGATTATGCTGCCTTCAATATGATGAACTTTTTTGAGTTCGTGAGCGATTATTATTTCAGCGGTTTTGCCACTCACCACTTTGATGGATTCTTTCTCGACAAAATTCCCCTGCTCCGTAAATTGAAATGGCGTGAAGTGGCACAGATCAAGGCCGTATGGGGTGAGCTGCGCCGTGACAATCTGAATCTGCAAACAAATAATAGCCTATTCTATTCTCTCAATAAAAAACCCTATGTCGAAATGGGGGTGGGTGTGGAGAATATTTTCAAAATCTTCCGGTTCGACTTTTTATGGCGGATGAGCTACCTCGAAAATCCCAATATCTCCAAATTCGGCTTCCGCGGCAGCTTCCAGCTCACCTTCTGATACGCTATGAAGTACTTCCAACCTCCCTCCAAATTCTGATCCCGCTCTTCGAGCGGGACTTAATTCTGAATTCTGATCCCGCAATTTTTGCGGGAAACTTCTACCTTTGCCCCATGTCCATCCTCCGCAGTGAAAACCTGATCAAGCGCTATAAGCGCCGTACAGTCGTTGATCATGTATCTATTAAAGTTGAGCAGGGAGAGATCGTTGGTTTGCTGGGTCCCAATGGCGCCGGTAAAACCACCACCTTTTACATGACGGTAGGCCTTATCAAACCGAATGAAGGATCCATTTTTCTTGATGATCAGGAAATCACCCATGACCCGATGTATAAGCGTGCGCAAATGGGCATCGGTTATCTGGCGCAGGAAGCTTCAGTTTTCAGAAAGTTAAGTGTGGAAGATAATCTTCGTGCTGTGCTGGAAATGACAAAGCTCACGAAGGAGCAGCAGCACGAAAAGGTGGAAGAGTTGCTCAATGAATTCGGGTTGCAACGCATACGTAAAAGTCGGGGTGATGTGTTGTCGGGTGGTGAGCGCCGGCGTACGGAGATTGCCCGTTGCCTGGCCGTGAGTCCCAAGTTTATTTTGCTGGATGAGCCGTTTGCAGGAGTTGATCCGATTGCCGTAGAAGATATTCAAAGTATCGTGTACAAGCTGAAGGAAAAAAACATCGGAATTTTGATCACCGATCACAATGTGCACGAAACATTAACCATTACCGATCGTGCCTATCTGTTGTTTGAAGGTAAAATTCTGAAAGAAGGAACGGCACGTGATCTGGCAGAAGACGAACAGGTGCGACGAGTTTACCTCGGAAAGAATTTTGAACTGCGCTGATAGGCTTAGCTGTTATTTGACAGCGTGTGCGCCTCAGTGCTCAACACCTTTGATCCCTGCCAGCACCTTTACCGGTAAGGCGTTTTCCTTCGGAGGTACGGGGCAGCTATATTTCCAGCTGTAAGCGCAATAGGGATTATAGCTTTGATTAAAATCAATGATCATTGAATCGCCTTGTGGTGTCCTCAGATCCAGATATCTTCCGCCACCATAACTTTCAAATCCGTTGGTTGGATCAGTAAAGGGCAAAAACAGATAATTTTCATAACCCTCCTTTTTCGATAATTCGATGTTGCGATAGATATAAAGTTCGCAAAGGGTGTCGCTGAGTGTGAACGTGATTTTATATTCTTTTTGATATTCCGGGCGACGGGTAGTGGTGGTTTCCATCAGGAATTTCTCCGGATTCGTTAACTTAATTACCCGCGCCTGTATACGGTAACGCAGATCTGCAGGAAAAAAATCATGCCCCTTAAATTTCGAAGCTTCCACGCCGAGTGGACTTTCTTTCGGGTTTTGGTATTCTTCATTCAGCTGCTGACGAAACATTTCAATTTCACTGATCGCCTGCAGGGAGTCGGTTTGAGCATCACACCAAAGCGGAAGAGAAAACAGAAAAAGGAGCACCAGCCGTTGCATGGCTATCAGGCTTGCTCGAGGTGAAACTCATAGGTTTCCATAATCGGATTGGCCAGGAGTTTTTTACAGGCGGTATCCACTTTTTCACGGGCTTCCTGCTCATTCCCGGCTTCTACTTCCAGTGTGATATGTTTCCCGATACGTACATTGCCGATTTCAGCAAGATTCAGGTTTTTCATGCTGGAGGTAACTGCACGACCCTGAGGGTCGAGTAAGGCCTTTTGCGGCATCACGTTGATATGTGCGTTGAATTTCATGTGTTCTTTTTTTGTGGAGGAAAGATCAGCGACAAAAGTACATAGAAAAGGACGATGACCGGAGCAGCCGCATAGCGGAAAATCAACAGCGCAAGTACAGAGATCAGCAGGAGCAGATAGCGGCCTTTGTTTTCCGTGAAGCCGAATGATTTAAATTTAAAGGAGATGAGGGGGATTTCGGCCACCATCAGGAAGGAACTCAGGATGGCAAAGCCGATCAGAAATAGGGGATGATAAATGACCGGACTCCATCCGAATTCATCATGACTAAGGATAAAAGCAAAAGAAATCACTACCAGGGTATTGGCAGGGGTAGGGACACCGATAAAGTAGTCGGTTTGCCGTGTGTCAATGTTGAATTTGGCAAGTCGAAGTGCTGAAAACAAGGTGACCAGCAACATGCTGTATTGTCCTGCCAGTAACTGGTTTTCGCTGAGGTCGGAAGATGCGTTGCCCATGTAAAATATGGTATAAAGCATCAGTCCCGGCACCACCCCGAATGTGACCATATCCGCCAGCGAATCGAGTTGTTTACCGATATCGGAATACGCCTTTAGCAGCCTCGCCGCGAACCCATCCAGAAAATCCAGCACCGCGGCTATGATCACCAAAACACCGGCCAGCTCGAGCTTGGCGTTAAAAATGGCAATGATGGCCAAACAACCGCAAAAGAGG
>JBIIHN010000253.1:0-3766 GCA_044235745.1 Bacteroidia bacterium | reverse complement strand
CGAAGCAAAGCATTTTCCGGCGGTGGTGGAGGAAGTGGTGACGAACGTATAAATCCTTTTTCTAAAACATTTCGACATCCTTCTCAAATTACAGGGAGGAACACAGTTGACGCGGATTGTGCGGATCCACCGTACGGCGGATCGCGGATTAAATTATCGGTAAGAAAGAGGCGAATTCTTATCCTCAATTCAGAATTCAGTCCCGTTCAAAGAGCAGGGCTGACATTTGTATTTATTCCGCAAAATTCTCTTCTAAAGACATGAAGAAACACGGTTTCACCATTCAGAAGTGGCGGATTAATTATCGGTGAGAAACAGGCGAATTCTTATCTTGTTCTTTGAACGCGACTGAATTCTGAACTGCCCTCACTGCTTCGATAATGGCCTGCGCGTCAAAACCACATTCGCGGTAGAGTTCTTTTTGTTCGCCGTGTTCAATCCATTTATCAGGGATTCCGAGACGGGTGATTTGTGCCTGGTAGTGATTGTCAATCATAAATTCTGCGACAGCACTTCCGAATCCGCCTTGAATGCAACCATCTTCAACGGTGATGATATTCTTGAATTCAGAGAAGATTTCATGTAATAAAGCTGCATCGAGTGGTTTCACAAAACGCATGTCGTAGTGCGCCGGATAGAGTCCTTCTTCCGCTAGTTTATCGCAAGCTTCCACTGCAAAATTTCCGGGATGTCCGATAGTTAGAATGGCTACTTTCTCTCCTCCGCGGATCTTTCTTCCTTTGCCAACCGGAATCGCTTCAAATGGTTTTCTCCAATCTACCATGACACCATTTCCTCTCGGATAACGAATAGAGAATGGTCCCATGCCGGGATGGGTTGCCGTGTACATCAGATTGCGTAACTCCTGCTCATTCATCGGAGCACTCACCACCATGTTGGGAATACAGCGGAAATAAGCCAGATCAAATGAACCATGGTGAGTAGGACCATCCGCACCCGCCAATCCACCACGATCAAGACAGAAGATGACCTGCAGATTTTGCAGAGCAACATCATGCACCACCTGGTCATAGGCACGTTGCATAAAGCTGCTGTAGATGTTGCAGAAAGGGATCATACCTTGTGTGGCTAATCCTGCAGAGAACGTTACCGCATGTTGCTCGGCGATGCCCACGTCGAACGCCCGGTCCGGCATCGCTTTCATCATGATGTTCAACGAGCATCCGGAAGGCATGGCCGGAGTGATGCCGACAATTTTATTATTCATCTCCGCAAGTTCCACAATGGTATGTCCGAAAACATCCTGGTATTTTGGAGGTTGAGGTTTCTCTATAACCGGCTTCACAATCTCTCCGGTGGTTTTATCAAACAATCCGGGAGCATGCCATTTGGTTTGATCTTTCTCAGCGAGATCGTATCCTTTACCTTTTACGGTGAGACAATGCAAAATTTTTGGTCCCGGAATTTTCTTGAGATCATTGAGCACCTTCACCATATGGTTCACGTCGTGGCCATCGATGGGACCAAAATAACGGAACTTGAGCGACTCAAACATATTACTCTGCTTGAGCAGGGCACTCTTCACTGCGCCTTCTACCTTCTGTGCAATCGCCTGCGCGTTGGGGCCAAATTTTGAAATCACACCAAGCATCTTCCATACTTCATCCTTCATCCTGTTGTAGGTACCGGAAGTGGTGATATCGGTGAGATATTCTTTGAGCGCACCCACATTGGGGTCGATGCTCATGCAATTATCGTTGAGGATAACCAGAAGATTTGAATCTTCTACGCCGCCATGATTGAGTCCTTCGAATGCAAGTCCTGCCGTCATCGCACCATCACCAATGATGGCAATATGCTGACGCTTCTTATCTCCCTTCAACCGGGAAGCGACCGCCATACCGAGAGCTGCAGAGATAGAAGTGGAACTATGTCCTACACCAAAACTATCGTACTCGCTCTCGGAACGCTTTGGGAAACCGGAAATGCCTTTGTAGATACGGTTTGTATGAAATACATCGCGGCGGCCGGTCAGGATTTTATGACCATAAGCCTGATGACCGACATCCCATACCAACTGATCCACCGGTGTATTGAAAACATAGTGCAAAGCCACCGTCATTTCCACAACACCCAAACTGGCGCCAAAATGTCCGCCATTAACGGAAACGATATCAATGATATACTGCCGCAACTCGTCCGTGACCTGCTTTAACTGGTCTTCATTGAGTTTACGCAGATCTGCGGGAATCCGGATGTTGTTGAGCAGGGGTCCTGCTTGTACCTGGTGCATGGGCATAGGCTATGGTGGCAAAGTTAAGGAATTGTAAGGGAACGCTGGTTAGGGGGATTTATCGTGTCCCCGATCAGGATTAACAAAAAATTAGGAGAATGGTTTTCCCCATCCCCGGCGTTGGGTTCCCCCATCCCCGGCGTAGGGTTTACCCCCATCCCCAGCGTAGGGTTTAAACCCTACGCTGGGGATGGGGGAATACCTTAAATACACCAATTGCTATGAACCCTCAAACTTCCTTACCTTTGCACATCATAAATCAGCCCTAAAAAGAAATTAATAATTTAACTACCAGTTAATTGCATTATGGAACATACGTCTGTAAAATCGCTCCTCGACGCCTCGTCTATCGGCAGCACGGCCATCGCAAAAGGATGGGTGCGCACCAAACGTGGCAATAAAAACGTGGCTTTCATCGCCCTGAACGACGGCAGCACCATCCATAATCTGCAATTAGTAGTTGATCCGAACAACTTCGATGAGGACCTGCTGAAGCGTATCAGCACCGGCGCCTGTATCCGCGCGAAAGGAAATATCGTGGCATCTGCCGGTTCTGGACAAGCAACAGAAATGCAGGTGACGGAGCTTTCGGTGTACGGTGAAGCAGATCCTGAAACTTACCCCTTGCAGAAGAAAGGTCATACGCTGGAGTTCCTTCGGGAGATTGCGCATTTGCGTCCACGTACGAATACTTTTGGTGCAGTATTGCGCATTCGTCATAACATGGCGTATGCTATCCACAAATATTTCAACGACCGCGGTTTTTATTATCTCCACTCTCCTATCATCACCGGTTCAGATGCGGAAGGAGCCGGAGAGATGTTTCATGTGACCAATTTTGACCTGAAAAATCCACCGCGTACAGAAGATGGAAGCATTGACTACAGCCAGGACTTCTTCGGCAAAGAAACCAATCTGACTGTATCAGGTCAGCTGGAAGGAGAGCTTGGTGCGCTTGCACTCGGAAAGATCTACACGTTTGGTCCGACTTTCAGAGCAGAAAATTCCAATACCCCGCGACATCTGGCTGAGTTCTGGATGATAGAACCGGAGATGGCCTTTTACGAAATCGAAGACAACATGGACCTGGCTGAGGACATGTTGAAGTACCTCGTAAAATACGCACTCGACAACTGCCACGACGATCTGGAGTTCCTCAACAATATGTATGACAAGGAGCTTCTTGCGCGATTGCAATCAGTAGTAGAAAAGCCGTTCACCCGATTATCCTACACTGCTGCAGTAGATATTTTGATTCCGCTCAACAACAAATTTGAATTCAAGGTGGAATGGGGAACAGATCTGCAGAAAGAGCATGAAAACTATCTCGTAGAACATTTCAAAGGACCGGTTATCCTCACTGATTATCCAAAGAATATCAAAGCTTTTTACATGAAACAAAACGACGACGGCAAAACCGTACGTGCGATGGATGTATTGTTCCCGTGGATCGGAGAGATCATCGGCGGATCACAACGTGAAGACAACTACGACAAACTTTATGCACGCGTG